>JAJRYW010000669.1 GCA_024275555.1 Calditrichota bacterium
CCAACAGCCAACAGCCAACAGCCAACGGCCAACCGCCAACCGCGAATCTTTACTTATACATCAGCGCCAAATCAAAACCGGCGTTTTCGATCTGGTCTTTGTGCTTTTGGATAAAGGCATTGATCGACTCGATGGAAATCCCATAAGTGACGCCGTAGTTGATCTTCCGTTGGGGCAGTTGATACGCCCCGCCCCGGTGCGGCACGGCAAAGCGCAGCCCTTTACGATTTTTAAAATCTTCCGGTACTAATACCACCGATTCCTCCGCAGCAACAGCGTTGACAATCCCCACCAATTCCAGATTTGGCAACCCGTCCCGGATGGCTAAGACAACGCCGCCGCTGAATCCCCGGTTAAACAGGGCGTCCACCAAAAAATCATGGTTGGCGTCGCGATCCGGTTCGCTGATGACGCCGGTGGTGATCATCTTTTTACCGGCAGGAAAACCGATCAGGTAAACGAAGCTGCCCCACTTTAATTCCCGGGCGGCCCCGGTTGGGTAGGGGAAGACCGGGATGTGCGATTCCTGGCTGAACAGGAACTGTTTCCCCAGGATGGCCACGTCTAATTCCTGGTCGATGGCCAGAATGTTCAGATCGCTGCCCTGGCGGAGATCGGTCAGGGAATTACGTTGGCTCTTTTTAATGGAAATACTCTGAAGATAAGTCTCGTTCCCCTCCCGGTCCAGATGGTAAACCAGCAGCGTGTCCGGAAAGTTGACCACGTGAGCGCAGGTTAGTACCGCGATGCGGTTTTGTTTCCTATAAATGATGGTGGCGGTGCCCACGGCAAAATCCGAGTAAACCGTTTTCAGAGAATCCCGTGCGGCTAAAAGCTGTGGAGTAATATCTTCCGGAAGAATTTTCTCAGATTCAGCAAAATCGTAACTTTCGTAGTAAGCGGTGGAATTTAACAGGCGTACGGATTGCAACGCCGCTTCCAGTGCTTCGCTGTTATTGCCAGTGGGGAAGGCCAGGTCGTACTGGCCATCCGGTTTTATGCCTCCCCCGGGATGATAAATTTGTTGCGTGCAACTGCACATCATCAAGGCAAACGCGAAAATAGGGAGCAGTAAATGTGTTTTACTTTTGTGGTTCATATTCCCCCCTTTGATTGCGATTACCAGGCAATCGGAGCTTTAATGAATGGCTATGGTTATTCTTTCCATTTTTCCTGCTTTATCTCGCATAGTACCGATTCCTGGTAGTTGAACAACACCTTGCGGGGCGCTTGTTCCAGCCCGCCAATCTGAAACTCTGTCTCATTGCCGGAAATCCAGACCCGGTGGGCGGTAATCTGTTCATTTCCGTAATCCAGCCCGATGGTCATGGGCATTCGGAAATTTTCCGGAACCTCGCTTTGGCGGATTCTCCCCCGCACCCGGAATGTCCCCGTTGCTTCCGGCTCGTAGGTATAGGAACAGCGGTAAACCGGCATATCGGCCTGGTAGACCCATTGATCAAAAAACCAGTTCAGCTCTTCCCCGGTGGAGCTTTCCACGGAAGCGATGAAATCCTCAGTAGAGGCTCGCTGAAAACGATATCGCTCATAAAACTGGCGCATGGCCTTGCGGAAGCGGGAGTCATCCGGCTGGTTGGGGTCTTCGATGAGCAGGGTGCGCAGCATGTGCAGAATCCAGGCCCCTTTTTTGTAAATGACCAGGGTGTAGTCGCCTTTGGCGTCGCTGCTCTGGGTGCGGTAGCCCAGCCAGATCGGGGCGGCTTTTTTGCCGCGGCCTAAAAAATATTTGCGATTTCCCAGGATCGCTTTGCGCCACTCCTTGAGAAATTTGTAGTACTTTTTCAGGTCCTTTTTTTCTTTGGCAACCACGGTTTGGAAATACCACCATCCGCAAAATTCAGCAAATCCCTCGCTGAGCCATTGGTCGTGATAGGTGCAGAAATCCACTCCAAGGCCCCACCACTGGTGGGCGACTTCGTGGGCGCGGAAGATTTCATCCTCGCCGGAGTCGCGGGTCATCTGGAAGGTTTTCCAGGACAAGTGGATAAGGTTGGGAAAAGCTTCGCCATGCGAATAGGGGATTTCCGTGGCGTAAAAATGGTCTCCCGGCGGCGGGCCGAAAAGCTGCTGGAAAAAGATCATGCTGTTTTTAACGTCCTTCCCCACTTGTTTTTCCATGTTTTTACCGGAGCCGATGCCCTGCCGACCCAGCGCCTGGGCAATCTCCTGGTGCCCGGTCTCGGCCATCATTACTGTCACCGGGGGAATGGTGTCGTTCTCAATCTTATATTCCTTGAAAAATCCCACATTGAAGGAAGCATTCCGCACCGGCCGGTCGGTTTTCCAGTGATAGGCCGTGAAGTCCTTTCCCGCACTCTTTTTGATTAGCTGCCCGATGGAAGCAAATTGGAAATCGTTGGGAACCTCAAAATACAGGTCAAACATCGCCGGTTGCCGGTCGGCCAGGGTAGGATACCAGGTGCGCGAAGAACGGATATAGAACCAGTCTCGCTGCCGTTCGATCAGTTTCCCGTGGTAGTATAAGCGAAGCGTGCGCTGCTCCCCGGCCAACAGGGGATGATCCCCCTTGATCCACAGGTAGGGGCTGTCTTTCTCGCGCACATAGCGGGCCGGCGTTCCATCCTCCCAAAACACCGAATCCACTTTTAACTCCGGGTAAAGAAAGAAGTAAAGCCAATTCTGGCGGGCCTTGCGCATGGCAACGTCCACTTTGGCCTCGGCGGAAAATTTAAGACTGCGGCCCTTCAGCCGGGCCCGGATTTGGTAACGGCGGAACTCCAGGGGACTCTTGACCTCCTCGTGCAGGTAGCTGCTGTCCCGGTAATCCTGCTGCTTATGAAACTGGTTGATCACCTCCGGAAAATTATAAAACGACGGCCCTTTCATCCGCCGCATAAAGCGAACTTCCTCCACCTGGTAGGGATTGATCTTGAAGAATAAGGGATCGAGTTTCTTTTGACTGAAATGGGCGTAAAAAAGGGTATTGCGCTCCCGGTCCAACAGCGCTTTCAGGATGGCGTAATCAAACATCTTTCCTTTTTTGATCTTGAGATATTTCAGGCAGTAGGTGTGATGATCCTCTGCTGCGCGGGACACTTTGCCGGGCTGGAAATCCAGTTTTGCCCGAAGCTCCTACGCGGTGGAATCGGCGAACATCAGGAAAAGAACTTTGAACGGCTGCCGGAGGGTGTCGGTCTCATAAAAGCGCTCCAATTGTTCTTTTTCGATTTGAGTCGGCGGGCTAAAATAAAACTCGCCTTTCCCCAAAAACAGGGCGGCGATGATACGCCCTTCCACCGGCTTGGCCAGCCAAATTTTTCCTTTTTGCAGGGTGAATTGCGCTGCATCGCGCTGAATGCGGAGCGGCGATCTGACCTCGGCTGTCTGCTCAGGATCCAACTCCAGATCGATTAATTGCTCGTAAACACTCCGGTAAGAAGCAGTTACCGTATCCGCTGTGGAAGACGGCTGTGCGCAGACGGCGCTCGTCACGCTGCTTACCCCCCAAAAGAGAAGGAGGAGGGCAATTTGGAGTGTCCGGGGCATTGTCTTATCCTGCTGGTTTTGCATGTTCGGGAACCGCTTCCGCCCCGGGCCAAAGGGGCTGTTCTCACGCCCCGGGCGGACGGTTCCGTTTTGGGGAGTCATGCACCTTTCGGTTTTATCTCTTTTCTTTGTAACTATTCATGCAGCTAAAAGGGTAAAACCTGTTCCCAAAGAAGTTCTTGATAGGCGTATTCTTCCTATTGTGTCATTTTAAATACGCTCTACATTGATCCGAATGTGCCTTTTTACCGCAGCGTTCGCAACGGCGGCGCTGCGGTCGCAAAGATTCAGTCGATCATCAATACGTTGCGCACGTAGCGGTCCCTTTGCGTTCGCCGCGGTTAAGCAAACCTTTGGCAGACATTGCTCCAATATCTAAATAACCTGAATAGTTACTTTTCTTTTACGCAAATTTTGGCAAAGTGTTTTAATGACGACCGCAACTGCACTGCGCCGGCTGAAATCCTGACGCATTCCGCCACTCGGCCGCATCGCCGCTGTTGGGCAATTCCCACCAGAAAGGCATCCGCTGGCGGGGATGGTTGCCGATTTCATTCATGGTAGATGTATCATAAATGCGCCCGTTTTTGACCACGTAGATCACCGTCTCCGAATTTTGGATATCCTCCAGCGGATTTTTCTCCAACACGGCCAGATCGGCCAGTTTACCCGGTTCGATGCTGCCCAACTGGTCCTCCATTCCCAGGTAGTAAGCGCCGTTGAGCGTGGCGCAGCGGAGGGCTTCCATAGGGGTCATCCCGCCCTGGACAAACATCCACAGTTCCCAGTGCGGGGCCAGTCCCTGCATCTGCCCGTGCCCGCCAATGTTGACCCGCACGCCGGCATCCAGCAGCGCTTTGGCGTCGCGGGCATTGCTAAAGTGGCCGTACTCCTCGTCCGGGGCCATGCTGCGCCGCCGGGCCCGGGCATCGACCAGCGCCCGGGGCACGAAATTCAGCAGCGGATGTTTTTTCCAGACCTGGCTATGCTGGTACCAATAGCGTTCCCCGGATAGCGATCCGTAGGCAACTACCAGGGTGGGGGTGTACCCGCTTCCGCTGGCGCCCCACAAATCAAGCACATCCTTAAACAGGGGAGCAACCGGCGTATTATGCTCGATGCCGGTGTGACCGTCGAGCACCATGCCCAGGTTGTGGAAGAAGAACGATCCGCCTTCCGGGTAGACATTCATGTGCAACTCCCGGGCGGCCTGTATGACCTGCTGGCGCTGATTCCGTCGGGGCTGATTGTAGCTCTTGACCGAGAAGGCCCCCACGGCTTTCATGCGGCGCAGGTGGGAGCGGGCGTCCTCCAAACTGTTGATGACCGCCTTAAAATCGCCTTCTGCGCCGTAGAGGATGGTCCCGGTGGAAAATACCCGCGGCCCGGTGATCTCTCCCGCTTTAACCAACTCCGCCAGGCTGAAGACGAAATCGGTATTGGCCGACGGATCGTGCATGGTGGTGACGCCGTAGGCCAGGTTGGCAAAATAGGGCCAGTGCTGCTGGGGAGTGACCCGGCGGGAGAAGTGCCAGGCGTGGGCATGAACATCGATCAGGCCGGGGATGATGGTCTTGCCGGAGACATCGATGCGCCGGGCGGTGGGGGGGATTTCCACCGAGTCGCGCGGGCCGACGGCGGTAATGCGGTTCTCTTCGATTAAAATCACCCCGTCTTCAATAACCCGCTTGTCCTTCATGGTAATGATCCGCGCCCCTTCCAGGGCCAGTTGACCTTCGGGGCGGTCGGCGGGCAGAATCAGTTTGATGGGCAGGCCGGCTTCCGGCGGGCCGGGCAAGCTATCCGGCGCGCCTTCTACAAAGGAAAATAACTCGCTTAGATCGCGGGTGAAATACTCCGGCCCAATCACCCAGTGCAGCTTGCGGCTGTCGCCCGACCAGTGCAGGTAGTTCCCGGCGTCGCGGGTGACCTTGGTGAGCGGCAGGGCCTTGTTCTTACTGCTTAAATCCAGCGCTTTGGGCGTATGCGGAAAAGGGATCACATAGGCGTTGAAAAGCTCCTGGAAGGCCACCCACCGTTCATCGGGACTGATCACGATATCCGTGGCATACTTGGAGGTGAACAAGGTTCTCGGATCGACGCCGTCCAACTGCACGCTTTTCAGGGTCTTCTGCTTCCCGCCGTCCAGGAAATAGTAAATCCGGGAGCCGTCGGCGCTGAAATACGGTTTTTGGCCTTCATCGATGACAAAATTTTCATCGCCTCCATTGGCGGCTGTCCAGTAAATGCCCGGATCGACGGCGTAAGTGAAGCCCAGCAGAAAATCCCCCCGCTCGCGCCGGTAGGTGATCATGGCGCCGTCCGGCGAATACCGGGGAGTGTAAAAGCGGCCTTTGCGATGGGTGAGTTTTGCCGAGCGGCCGCCCCGGATTGGCGCGGTTCGGATCGAGCCCAGGGCGGTGTCGCTCCAGGTGGTGTAGACCACCGTTTTGCCGTCGGGACTGAAGGAGGGGTCGAATTCAAACCAGCTGTTATCGCGGGTGAGGCGCCGGGGCGTCCCGTCGGGCAGGCGCATTTTCCAGAGATGTCCCACCGCCTGAAAAACCAGCTGTTTGCCGTCCGGCGAGGCAACGGCCTGGCGGATCATCCGGGAGCGGAAGAAGGCCGAATCGGCTTGTTGATGAAAGCGCAGCGCTTTGGCGATGCTATGGGTTGCCGCAACCCGGAAAGGAATTTGCCGGGCGTTGCGGGAATGAATATCCACCCGCCAGATTTTGCCCCCGGCCCAGATCACAATCTCCCGGTTGTTGGGCAGCCAGTTATAATTGGTGTACACCCCAAAAATTGCCCAGGCTTCTTGCTGATCTTTGCTGAGGTGCTCGTAGACCGGCCAGAGTTCGCCGGTGGCCAACCGCTGCACAAACAACACCGATTTGCCGCGTATCCGGCGCACAAAGGAGAGGTGTTGCCCGTCCGGGGAAACCTGGGGGCGTGCTGCGCCGCCCTGCCCGGTGATGTAGTTGATCAGCTTGCCGGTTTTCATATCCAGCCGGCGAATGACGTAAATCTGGGTGTTGGGGTCTTTGTTGTACTGGAAGGTGGAACCGCCGCTCATGTCTTCGCTAAAGTAAAGATAACGGCCGTCCGGGGAAATACAGGGCTCGCCGGCGTCCTGCTGGTCGTTCTTGCGCTTGGTTAACTGCACCCCCTTGCCGCCGGAAAAGTGATACATCCACATTTCTCCCGCGCCCAGGGAACGGCGGCTGGTAAAATGTTTGCGGGCGATCAGGTACTGCCCGTCCGGCGTCCAGACCGCGTTGTTGAGCAGGCGGAAATCTTCTTCGGTCGCCTGGCGGGCCTCGGAGCCGTCGCGGTTCATAATCCAGAGGTTGTCTGCGCCGCCGTGGTCGCTGGTAAAACTGATTTTTTGCCCATTGGGGCTGAAACGGGGCTGCACCTCAAAGGCCGGGCCGCCCCGGAGCAAACGCGCCTCGCCGCCCTCAATGGGCATGAGGTAGATGTCGCCCAGCAGATCAAAAACAATTTCCTTCCCGTCCGGGCTGACATCCAGATTCATCCAGGTGCCTTCATCAACGGTAAACGAAACCGTATCGGCCGGCCCGTGCGGTTGGGATACCTCCCACTTCTTTTCCTCCGCGGGCGACTTCTTCTCCTGACCGGAAAGAACGGCTGAAAGTGCTATGAGCAGCAGGACAATTGTTACGCGCATGAACAGGGG
>JAJRYW010000670.1 GCA_024275555.1 Calditrichota bacterium
ATAAGTAAATGGTATTGAATAAACGACACTTTTTCAGGCACTACCGGCTTCGACAAGCTCAGCCTCCTGGCTGGGACTGCTGGCTGAGCTTGTCGAAGCCAGCAAGTACGAATTGTCGTTTATTTAAGTGCAATTACTTATCATATCACAATTTAAAATACGATCATGCTGTTCTAAATGCAACTCAGAGAATTGGTACGACCTCAGAACAGCAAAATTCTGCTTCCTACAGAAAACGTCCAATCCGTTGCCAACTGCTCGCCATTGAGCTGGTTAATTACCGGGATTTGCAGCGAGGATTCGATTAACCAACGTCTTCCGCCAACATATTGCAATCCCGGGGACAGGAAGATAACCGTCCCGCCGGAATTCTCATTCGTCTCACGGTTCACTTTACTTCTTGCCGCCGTGGTTCCGTTGATTTCCAGAAAACCGTTCAACTGCGGCTGGGGATAGGTCCGGTAAACGGCCGGCAGCAACCGGTAGCCGAAGGCCAGGTTGTAGGAGAAACTATTTCCGAAATCGACCTGATTATAGGACGTATTCAGATTGTAAATTCCTTCCAGGTAGAGGCCGATGCGGTTTTTGATCCACCCGGCCACGGCAGAAAAAAAGTAATCGGTAGAACCGCTTCCCAGCGCCGGCGATTTTTCCTCATCCCCGCTGGGAAGTTTGACGCCCGCCTTCGAGGCAATCCGAAAGGTTTCCAGCTTGCGGTCGCGCTGGTAGAGCAGGTATTTGGCAAACAAACGCATATCGCCGATTCCGAAGCGAGAGTTATTCCCGGCGACGGTTCTAAAATCAACCTCTACAAACGGTACAATTGCGCCGATCTGAAAGCGGTCGCTGCCCAGGTTATAGGGAATAATTACCGGTGTGATGCGCACCGTCGCCCGGCGATCCAGGTCGTCCGCAATTTCCTTCCCGTCCTGCAACAGCGTTGTTTTCCGGACAAATTTTGCCAGGGTGCGGATTCCCCGCCCCTGCACGCCCAGCATAATCGGCGTGTCGGTGTTGATGGGCGGGCCCTGGGCGTAGCCGTTCTCGCCCAAAAGGGCAAGCCCAATAAACAAAAACAACAAACTGCGAAACGGGATGCACCGCAGGGGCGAGCTCATTTGTTCTCCTTTTCCACGATTTCCGCATCGAAACCGGCCTCTTTTACTGCTTCCAGCAACCGCTGCTGATGAGTTTCATCCCCGGTGCAGAACAGCACAGCCTGATTTTTTTCCAGGCTCACCTGCACATCCCTGGCGCAACCCACCTTGTTTAGGGCGCTCTCCACTTTCTGCACACAGTCCTGGCAGCTCATGCCGGAAATCTTCAGAGTTATTTCTTTCCCGGATGGTGTTATGCCCATGACGTTCTCTCCTTCGCTGATCTCCCGGGGTGTAAATCCGGCTTCCTTCACCTTTTTACGCAGCAGCGACTCGGCAATCTCTGCCCCCTCGTTCAGGTAGAGGATCGCCAGGGCATCGTTTACTTTGATTTCGATTTTCTTCACCCCTTTGATGGATTTCAGCTTTTTCTCCAGACCGTAGGCGCAAAAGGGGCAGGAGAGGCCGTCCACCCGGATGGTGATTTTCTCGCCTGTAATAATTCTCTCCGTTTCCTGGTTGGCCAGGGCGGAAAGAGTTAAGACAGAAAGAACCAGCAGGGTGATTATAGCCGGGAACGCTTTTTTAGGGATTGTTTTGAACATGGTAAATTCTCCTTGATGATTATTGGTGTGGATCATCTCAAAATAAAGGCGGTGCGTGAAACTCCAGTCCCAGAACATATTCCAGACCCGGCGTCTCCTGGGCGCCATAAAGGTCTGTAACCACGGGGATTTTCACCCCGGCCTTTACCATCACATTGCGATAGCTGAATAAAAGACCCGGCGCGATACTCAAGCGCTGGCCGCCAGAGTTGAAATTTCTCTGATCATTCCGGATATTTCTTTCCGTTGATTCTCCGATGAACTCCACCAGGAACACCGGATCAGGCTGTAAATATTCCAGTTTCCAGGGGCGGATGCCGTACGCCAGATCGAATTCGAACTTATTTCCCGGCTTAAAAACTTCGCTCGCGCCATTGACCCGATACCGCGTCCCGGCAAAGAAATAGTGCCGCCGGGATTCATAGCCGAAGGAAGCGCCGAAGAAATAGTCTACTGCACCGCTGCTGCGATTCGCCAGGCGGTCTGCCGTTGGGAATTTAATCCCGGCATGGAAGGCCGCCTGGTTGCTGGCCCCGGGCATATCTTTGCGAAAAAAGCGGTATTTTGTACGCAACGAGAAATCCCCCGGGCCTGCCGGTCGTTCCGAGGTGGAATATAAATAAGGGACGGCTGCTGTCACTGCCCAATCCGGGGTAATTCCATACAATAATTCCAAATGGTTGGCCCAGCCGGGATCGCTTTTTTCCAGTTCCGTTTCCAGGGCTATACCGTTTTGGTAGATCGTATGGGGTCCCAGGCCGAAAAGCGGCTCGTGAGCATGGATATTGTTTATAGAGAGAAGAATAAAAGCGAACATCAATTGTATAACAACCCGGATACTTACCCACCGCATTTATGATTTTCCTCATTTTTTTATCTCACTCCTGCAAACGCCTTGGTTTCACAAAAGTAACGCGATACTCAATTTTTTATCTGAACCTGTTTGCCAGACGATACCGGATCCAGTAGCCGATGGCGCCTCCAAGCACCGATCCTACCAGCGCGCCGCCGAACCATCCCAGTACTACTCCCAGGGCAAAGGGGGCGCATTGCAGGAAAATCCC
>JAJRYW010000671.1 GCA_024275555.1 Calditrichota bacterium
AATTGAGAAACTTCCATGTTGCACTCCTTTAATGAATTAAACATCCCTGTTTAATTATTGTCCCATAAAACTACCTGAGATCATTGAAATAAAACTCGATTGCGAATTGAACTGCGCATAAGCGGCTTGTAGTTGAGCAAATTGTTTGCGATAGTATTCCATTTTCCGGTCGACTGATTTTTCCAGCAGGTCAATTCGATTATTTAGCGCCGTGATCTGGCTTTCGTACAATGTTTTTCTTTTGGAAATAATCCCCTGGCCGCCGGTCATATTGTCGATGATGGTCGAGAGCCGCGTGGAATAGCCGTCCGAAGAGTTAAACAGTTGTTCAACCTGGTCGAGGTTGTCCCGAATCATATCCTCTAACTTATCGCTATCTTTGATGCTTAAAGTGCCGTCCGTTGCCGTTTCAATACCGAGTGCGTTTAGGGTAGTGGGGTCTCCGGAAGAAAGGCCGGTGATGGCGTTTGCCATCTGGGTGCGGAACTGCAATTTTAAATTGGTTACCGTAAAATCGCCGCTCAGGGGGCCGCGCTGATAGGTCGTCGTATTCACCGCCGTATTGGACTTTACGAAATCCAGCACTTAGTTGTAGGCGTCAATAAAATCCTGAATTTTGCCTTTAATCTTCTCAACATCATTCTGGACATTAATGACCACCGGCGCTTCTCCGACGGCCTGAACTTTCTTCAGGTTAATCGTTAAACCGTTCAGAGCATTTTCTAACGTATTGGAATTACTCTGGATACTAATTCCATCCACAAGGGCAATCGCGTTGAGTTCGGTGCTGTCATAGACATAACCGCCGGAGGTCCCGTTCATCTGCACCGAATCGTTCATGCCAATGGTCGAGAGCAGGGTTCCGGAGGCGTCGCTGAGACTCATCTCAAAGTCAGCCCCGGTTTCTTCGCTGGTAAAAACCAGTCGACCCGTGGTTCCGGAATCTTTCACCACCGAGGCCCTGATGCCGATAGCAGCCTGATCATTGACGGCTGTAACGATCTTATTCAGCACAGCCTCATCATCGTCGGCGGCATCCAGGGTCACCGACACCGGGGTGGCGGTACCGTTCACCGTGACGTTGAAAGTAAAACTGCCCGCTCCCAGGGAGCCCACCAGGCTGGTTCCGGCCAGGGTATATTGATTCGAGACAATTTTATCGGCTTTGGCAAGTTGGGAGACAAACAGCGTATGGGAAGTCGCTACCGCGTTAGAGTCGGAGGTCACTGTTGCAACGGTTTCATCCGAACTTGTGGCGGCTTTGCTTCCAAAAATTGAAGTAGAGCCGGTATACCCCAGCTCTGTCACAATGCTGTCTAAAGAAGATAATTTGCTTTTTAAATCGTTGAACAGATTTATGCGCTTATCGAAGATACTCTTACGCGCCTCCAAATTACGGATTGGCTGCTCCTCTAATCTACGATAGTTTTGCAAAAGGATGTCTATGTTGTTGCCGCCAAATCCGGAGATCATCAGAGTACTCCTTTTGTTATGTTAAATTAAACGCTTGCGCCCAGGTCTCTCGAAGGTCCCGGAGTATTTCCAGGGGTTCTTCGGTATTACCTTTATAGAGACACTCCTGGCAATAGCGATATAGTCTGAAAAAACCCAATGCTTCCTGCTGGTAATCAAAATTGAGGGCCGCAATCAACTCGACAAATACTTGTTGCGCTTTTTTCAGATCACCTTTACGTACGGAGACAATTCCGAGGTCGTAGAGTTTTAAGATAAGTTCGGTCGGGTCTGCATTTAAGATGCTATTCTGGTTGTATTTGCTGATACCTTTTCTGGCGACAGGTTTTTTGTAGGCAACTGCAGTCTCCATTCTCGTTCTCCTTATGCGCTAAAGTTTTCCATTACCAACCAACAGAGAGAGCCGGCCCCGATTGGAACCGACTCTTTACTCTGTTTAACCAAATAACTGCAACACGTTTTGCGGGGCCGAGTTAGCTTGCGCCAACTGTACCGTAGCGGTTTGTTGCAAGATTTGCAGCTTGGTAATTTCCAACTGCTCCTTGGCAATATCCGCATCCATAATCCGGCTGGCCGCTGCTTCGGTGTTGGTAATGGCACTTTGCAGCGTGGATTCCTTTACATCAAGGCGCTGAATTAACGAACCGATAGATTGCAATTCGGTGGTTACCCTCGAAATAGCCGTATCCAAACTACTCAGGGTGGTGCTGAGTGCACTTCCCTGCAAGTCAGAGGAGTCTAACCCGTTTAAGCCGAAATCAGTCGAATCAATCGTTGCTGACAGGCTCACCGTCAGGGTGTCGCCTCCACTGGCCCCGGTTTGGAAGACCTTACTGGTAAAATTGGCGTTCAGCAATTTAGATCCGTTGAAGCTTGTCTCACTGATCACATCGTCAACTTCATCGAGCATATCGCCGATTTGGGTGACGATTGCAGCGAGTTCTTCCGAACCATAACTGCCATTCCCGGCCTGGATCACTTTCTCCTTAATACCAACAAAAATATCGTTGATGTTTTGCAGCCCGCCTTCCGCAACCGAAAGAATATTTTTGGTTTCGCCGACGTTATTCAGAGCTTGAGAAAGAGAACGCGAACGAGCCTGCAACTTTTTGGAGATGGTGTACCCGGCCGGATCATCCGCAGCGGAGTTAATACGCCGCCCCGATGCCAGACGCATCTGATGCGTGCCAATCTTACTATTGAGGGAATTCAGCGCGTTGAGTGCGTTCAACGCTCCAACATTGGTAAGAATCCGAGAACCACTAAAGAATGCCATAACAATACCTCCTTGTACTTAATTAAACTAATTAGGGCGTCCGTGCCCGTAAATCTGATAAACATTATCGTATCTCCCCTGCGGGACTTTAGCTTTTTCAAAGAGGAGTTTATTTTCTTGATTCCCGGCGGTTTGACGAGCGGCCTTTTCGCCGCCGGGGAAATCTCATTCTTGACGCTTCTCAACGCGCGGGCAGGAAAAACCGCCGGGACAGCAGGCGCAACCAGCGGTTAATTTATCAGCCTGTAGAAAAAACGTTTCTCCGGTCTTGATTCCGAGCAGCAATAAAATGCTTTACCATCGATTTGATTAATTCTACTTTAAGACTGACGGTTCGGTTATTTTTGGGCCGGTTTTCGAAATTCTTGGTGATTTCCTATTCGGAAGTTCTCGTTTGGGGAAAATTCATGCTTGACCACAGTTTCATACACAGAACCTTTGGTTTTACGTGGAAATCAATCGAGGACTCTCCAACTGGTAAGTTTCCGGATGATAGCCGGAAAACAAAAAAATGGGCGCATGTCAAATTGCACAATGGAAGGCCGTTAAAACGGCTATGTAATAATTTCTTTCTCATTAACACCGGGCTTAAGCCCGGTGTTAATGACATCTTGCAGCGATCATTTAACCGTTTCAACGGTTTTTAAAGAATGTCTGTAAAATACAATTTGTCATGCGCCCCCAAAATGCATTTTACTCTTATTAAAACATTACCTTAGGTGCGAAGATTAAATTTTGATAATCTCAAAAAATTTAAGCGAACCGTGAATTAGTAAAAGTGGAATTTCTAAATAACTGACATTAACATCAATTTCCTGGATTAAATAGAATTGCCACTCCGGCCCGGCCCCCACTTTTTTCTCCCCTAAAAAGCCGCCTTTTTGAGAACACAAGAATTCCAGGGATAACGAAACTGTTTTGAACAGGCGCCAATCCCGAGAAATTCCCACGATTAAATATGAGTTGGCTTTTGATTCGGTAGATTTGAACTGCGAAATGTTTGCTCCCGCTTTAAAGGCATAGGAGTCCCCTGCAACCGGGGATGTGGAAGCCACAAAAGCGATAAACAAGATGATGACGGCCTGAAATTTAAAACGAAGATCAAACATAGAGTAACCCGGGCAAAAATTAGTCTGAAATTTCAAATATTCGGTAGCATAAATTTTCCAAATTTGTCACTCACCACTCACCACTCACCACTCACCACTCACCACTCACCACTCACCACTCACCACTCACCACTCACCACTCACCACTCGTTATTCATTTCGTTTCTTCCAATACCGGATCAACCCGGCCACACTCATCCAGGGCGGATTGGCGGCGTTATAGCGGGCAATCCCCAGGTCATCGACGCCGTAATCCGCGAGTTGGTTTTCCGCCCAGGTCTGGAATTTCGGGGTCATCTCTTCAGCGGTCTCGCCCCGCTCCAGGTGTTCCCGAATCCAGTTGGCCCAGTCTTCCAAGCCCTGGGTCAGATCGTCAAAGTGATCGACGATGTTGTCAACCTTTCCGAAGTGGGTTAAATAGAGCGCCTCGGGATTCAGCGATTTGATTAATTTGATCGACTCAATCCAGTCTTCGATGTTGATATCCGGCGGCGGGCAGGGGGGGGCGACCGGGCCGTTGCCAAGTTTAACTCCGGCAACATCCCCGGTGAAGATGACGCCATCCAACTGCCAGGCGATATGGTGCACGGCGTGGCCGGGAGTGTGCCAGGAAACAAAGGTATGATCGCCAACGGTAATGCTCTCCCGGTGGGCTACCGTGCGCAACTGTGCTTCCGGGATAGATTGCATATCTCCCCAAAGACGGTCCATATCATCCCGGTAAATCCGCCGCGCCGAACTCATCAGCTTGCCGGGATCGGCCATGTGTTTGGCGCCGAAGGGGTGCAGGTAGATAGCTGCTCCTTCCCGGGCCATCGCCCAGGCCGCCCCGGCGTGATCAAGATGGATGTGGGTCAGAAAAACATGTTTCACATCGCGGACCCGGTAACCGTGTTGTTTAAGCCCCTCTTCCAAATGCGGAAAAGTCGAGTGCGGCCCGGTCTCGAACAACACCGGCCCTTCGCTGGTTTCCACTAAAAAAGAAGCAATCGTTCCTTCCAGGTCCTGAAAGTGAAGATCTAATATTTTTACCATAGCAAAGCCCTTTGAATTTTCTTTTAAAACCCCGGTTTATCATTTAAATTGAATTTTAGTTAACACGTGTTTCCAAGATATAAGAATCACGGAAAGGCGCAATAGTTTTTCAAAATTTAATGCGGCAAAAACTTAATGTCCACGAATTTCACGAATTTCCACGAAGCGTCTTTTATGAGAAAACTCTTCGCGTTCCTTTGTGAAATTCGTGGACCAGGAAAGAACAATGAGCGACGACTGGATCAACTTCCGGAAAGACCCGCAGCACATTGCCCGGGAAAAAGCCAAAGCCCGCCAGCTGCGTAAATCGCGTTGGTGGAAAGAGCAGCTTGCCCGGGGTGTTTGCCATTATTGCGGTAAAACCTTCCCGCCGGAAGAGCTGACCATGGACCACGTGGTGCCGATTGCCCGGGGCGGGAAGAGCGTCAAAGGAAACCTGGCGCCCTGCTGCAAATCCTGCAACAACGAGAAAAAGTATCTCACCCCCGCTGAAATTCTTCTGAAAAAGCTCAAACAAACCCAGGGCGGCCAGGAGGACGAAACCGATTCCTGAGTGGAGCGCTTTATCGAGGGTTTTTCGTACTAGGTGATGCGTGGAACGTGATACCAAATAACGAGTAACGAGTATTGTGTAATCTGGATTCCGAATTAGATTTCACTCGTCACTCGTCACTCGTCACTCGTCACTCGTCACTCGTCACTCGTCACTCGTCACTCGTCACTCGTCACTCGTTAACTTGCCCGATTACTTATCACGCCTCACGCTTCGCCTCACTTCACCAACAACATCTTCCCGTCCGCGCTGCCAAAGGGCGTGCTGAGCCGGTAGATGTACATTCCGCTGGCTAAGTTCCCGGCGTCCCAGCGGAATTGATGACTGCCCTCGTTGCGGAAGGCGTCTACCGGGCGGGCCACATGCTGGCCGAGCAGGTTGTAGATGTCCAGCATAACCCGCCCCCGCCCCGGAAGCTGGTAGCGAAAGGTGGTGGAGATATTGAAAGGGTTGGGGAAGTTATA
>JAJRYW010000672.1 GCA_024275555.1 Calditrichota bacterium
GTAAATGGTATTGAATAAACGACACTTTTTCAGGCACTACCGGCTTCGACAAGCTCAGCCTCCTGGCTGGGACTGCTGGCTGAGCTTGTCGAAGCCAGCAAGTACGAATTGTCGTTTATTTAAGTGCAATTACTTACATAGCCGTTTTAACGGCTTTCCATTGTGCAATTTGACATGCACCAAAAAAATACATATTGCTCTTTTTAAAACATTACCTTAGGTGCGAAAGTTAAATTTTGAAAACCTCAAAAGTATTAAGCGAACCGTAAATGAAGAATGTAAAGATTTTGGATTGCATCGACTGCCTGCCCCGTTGGGGTGTCGATGCATGCATTGACACAGTCAATGCAATCCAAATGCTCCCATCATGGCATCGACTTCTAACCGAATATAAAAATTTTGCCATTTTTTCTTTCGATTCTTTGTTGTATTCAGTGGGCTGAATAGTTACTCCGCGCCCAATATAAAATGTGCACGGTAGTGAAATTACATTTTACGTTTTACCCACTCAGAATCCCCGGCCAGGAAAAATAGAATTAAAATTTGCCAGCTATTGATTCTTATTACATTTTTTTGGTATACTCTCTCTATCTTCACCCTGCGTGTGAGGGTTCACCGCCATGGCATATTACCCTCAAGAATTCTACCGACGAACGGAGCCTTTTAAACAATGGGACTTTTAGAGAGATTATTTCGAAAAGCGGAGACGAGCGTGGAGGAAGGGCCGTTTACAGCTCAAATTATTTTTGAATGCAACCTGGTGCCGCAGAATAAAGAAAAAGTGCGGGCAGCGGTGGAAGATTTTATACGCAAATACCCGGGTCGCATTGCCGACAATCCCAAGGTGACCCAGGCCAGCGACGGCAATATTATCGAGATCAAAGTGGTGTGCAATAGTCGCAAAGAAGTAATGGAGATGAATCGGCAACTGGAGATTATCAGCCGGCGATATTGCCTGCGCTAAATGAGCGCCCGGCCAACACCTTTCGGTTCCCGGAATATTCCACCTTCAACGACTTCAGGAAACCAGGACAACATTCATGTATCCGCTTCAATTGGGGCAACGTTTGGTTGGCCGGGCTGTATTCAGCGTTTCCCGGCGATAATCTTCGAAGCTCTACTTTGCATGATCAGATGAATTTCTGAAACAGGATGGAAACCCAGCTCCGGGATACTTCCGGCAGTTCGGAGGAGGTCTCTTCGGCAATACGGCGGGGTTTTTGGCGTCTTTCCAGTAAAGGGCTATAGCGTGGATCGGCAACAATGCACCGCCAGGCGTACTCTTCGGGAGTCAAATCGATATTGATCCCGTGCCGTAAGAAATCTTCATACCGGCGGCCGACCAATCCGCGCCTGTCCATAGAGTGCCCCTCTCTTCCCTGATGAAACTTCCATTTTCTTTTTTGCTTTATCTTTATCGACATCGGAACTATTTTTTTCAAGCGGTTTATTTGATAGACATTATTACAAATTAAGTTTATATTATTACATAACTTATGCCATTTCGAACGAAGAGAGAAATCTGTTAACACTCAAAACTTTATCTTTAATTTACAATTATTTCAGCAAATTTAATGTCGAATACACACAGATTTCTCTTCCCGGCAAACCGGGATTCGTGGCAACGCCATCCCGCGCCAATGCCAACGGCACCACGTTGTGGCGGCGCCACGTTGTGGTCGGGAAAATGACAGTGGTTTTTTAAAGTTAATAATTACAGTTCTTTAAAAGGTAATAAGGTCTGATGTTTTTTCGGACCCGGGCAGTATTTTTCTGCGACTGAGAGTACACCCGGTTTATCATATTAGAAAGTTCCCCGGGGAACTATTTGAGCTAAGTCAATAAAAATCAATTTATTTCTTAAAAGAAGGAAATCAATGAATCACGCTGAGTCGGATCACAAGAATCTGCTGGAGCAAGTTGAGGCGCTATTTCCGGAGATACGCGCTTTCCGGGAGGAATTGCACCGCCGCCCGGAGTTGAGTTGGGAAGAGCACCAGACCACCCGGCGGATAGCCGCTTTGGCGGAGCAGTTTGGCCTTCCGGAGTTTCGGCGTATCTACCAAACCGGCGGGGTAATCGACAAGGTTTACCGGCCCGGCGCGCCGTTTGTGCTGCTCCGGGCGGATATCGACGCCCTGCCGGTCCGGGATGAAAAAGAGACGCCTTATCGCTCCCGGAATCTCGGCGTCTGCCACGCCTGCGGGCATGACGCCCACACCGCCATTGTGCTGGGAACGGCGGCGGTGCTGGAGAAGGCCGGGATCAACCTGCCCTTTAACGTACGCTATGTCTTCCAGCCCGCGGAAGAAACCATTCCCAGCGGCGCGGCGGAATTCATCAAGCTCGATGTTCTGGAAGGAGTGGAGTGCGCCATCGGCTTCCATGTGGAGCCGCGACTGGCCCTGGGAACAATTGGCCTGACCCCCGGTTTTGTAAACATGCAGAGCATCCGCATCGATCTAACCATGAGCGGCGAAGGCGGCCACTCCGCCCGTCCCAATGAAACCGCCGACCTGATCTGGATTGCCAGCCGCTTAATTCAGGATGCTTATCAAATTGTATACCGGGAGATCAACCTACTGGACTCGCCGGTGGTGCTCACCTTTACCCAGATCCGGGCCGGGCAGGGATACAACATTATCCCGGAACGGCTCCAGTTAACCGGCACCCTGCGCTTAAGCGATCCGGCCAAAAAAGATGCTTTTATAGAGCGCTTCGAAAAGCTGTTAACCCATTACCAGGACGAAACCGGCTGTTCCATTGAATGGAAGTATACCGAGGGCGCGCCGGCTATCTACAATCATCCCGGTTTAATCGGGCAATTTCTGGAGGCGCTCCGCGCTAATTTCCCGGCGGCGGTGCAAATTGAGCAAAACTTCCGCACTCCCGGCGGCGATGATTTTAGCTACTACTGCCGGCGCCGGCCCGGGGCAATGGTGCGCATTGGGGTGGGGACGCCGGAAATGCAGGCCAGCCTCCACGAAGGATTGTTCGACGTTCCGGCGGAAGCGCTACGGCTCGGCTTGCTGGCATGTCTCTGGTTTTTAATCTCGCTGCGGCTGCCGGTGGAAAAGCAAACTTTATAAGCAGTAAAACCGGGCCGGCGGAAAATAATTCAGCCGGCTCCAATCAAACTACCTCTTTTTTGAAAGTTTCTTTTGCAATTCCGCTTTTTTGCGTTTAATACGGCGCATCCGGCGGCGGCGCTTTTCACGGGCGTTGTACTGTTTACTCATCTGAACCTCATGTTTTAAATAGTGTTAATAGAGTTTGGTTTTCAATCGGCAAAAAATAATCATCAAAAGACCGTTTCACCAGTAAAAAATTGACAAACTCATTCTGTTAAAAGTATAGATGGCAAATTTCAATACTCATTTAATTACAGCTTCGGCGGTCAGCGGGGTCGCTTCCGGCGCCGTGCTCAGCGCCGGCCTGGCAAAACCCGTCGAAGTGATCTTGTATTTTTCTCTCGGCACCGTCGGGGGTTTGCTGCCGGACCTGGATTCCGACAATTCCGTGCTGCTCAGAATTATTTTCAGCCTTCTGGCTGTATTTGCCGGGTTTGCGGCCATGTTTCGCTTCGTAGAGGTTTTCTCACTGACAGAATTTCTGCTGATCTGGC
Source organism: Calditrichota bacterium (assembly GCA_024275555.1). Lineage (GTDB taxonomy): Bacteria > Calditrichota > Calditrichia > RBG-13-44-9 > J075 > JAJRYW01. Next base: position 3,626 of record JAJRYW010000672.1, read on the forward strand.
TAATCAGTTTCCTGGCCATTTATTTTGGAGTTTTTGCCGTCTTTAAAAATTTTACGGTGCACCGGGGCATATTCCATTCCATCCCGGCGGCGGGAACAGCCGCTATATTAACAACTCTTTGTCTGTTCCATGTGTTTAATTTTGAAGAAGCAACTGCCTGGATGGGAGGTTTGTTTACCGGCATGGGTTTTCTCATCCATCTCATTCTGGATGAAATATACAGTGTGGATTTAACCAATCGCCGCATCAAAAAATCATCCGGGAGCGCCCTGAAACTGTACGATCCCAAAAACTACCTGGTCAGCATCCTCATTTACCTGGGCCTGCTGTCTCTTTTACTCGCCAGTCCGGATTCCCGAACCTTTTGGCAGCGTATCCGTGATCCCCGGGTCATTAACCAGTTTCAGCAGCGGCTTTATCCCAGCGGAGAATGGTTTCGGCGCCGGAGCCGGCCAACGGATTAACGGCTTTCCAGGCCTTCGGCCGGGACCCTTATAAGAAGTAAACCTCAGTCCGGTATTTAACTTGAAAAATTCATCACACAAAGGCGCCAAGGGCGCATGTCAAATTGCACAATGGAAAGCCGTTAAAACGGCTATGTAATAATTTCTTTCTCATTAACACCGGGCTTACGCCCGGTGTTAATGAGATCTTGCAGCGATCATTTAACCGTTTCAACGGTTTTTAAAGAATGTCTGTAAAATACAATTTGTCATGCGCCCAGGCGCCAAGAACGCAAAGACTTGATAGACATGAAGTTAACAATTGCTACCTGAATATTGGTTTTAAAACGGGGTTTTTTAGATCAGCAATTATAAGTAATTAATTCTTTGTGATTTAGCGTCTTTGCATAAAATATTTATAAATAATCCAGGCTAAAGAGAACAAATGCTCCCGATGCCATAGCAGGCCGGATTGCAGGGCCGTCTTTTCCGGGGAAATATTGAGAAAGAAATTGTTTTTACCGGGCAGGGACAGTACACTTTTGCTCCCATGGCAACCGAACCGCTAACAGCAACCCTGCCGGGTAAAACCGGTTAACTATCGAACCCTTTCAGGTATTATGACGGAGATAGCATGAAACGCTGGCTCAGCAATCTTATTGATGTTCGCAAGGGTGAAGTTTTCATCACCACCATGATGGTTCTCTACATCTACACCATTTTGCTGGTTTACTACCTGCTTAAACCGGCCCGGGACAGCCTGTTCCTCAGCAACGCCGGGCCGGAACTCCTTCCGCTGGTCTTTGTTCTGATCGCCGTAGTGGTAGTTCCCATCACCACCATCTACTCGCGGCTCAGCAGGATATTCAAACTGAATCAATTGATTAACATCACCACGGTCGTCATCATTATCAACCTGGTCTTGCTGCGCTGGCTGTTGGCCTTCAAGGGCCAGGAATGGGTATTCTTTGTTTTTTACATTTGGGTCAGTATTTACGGGGCGCTGATCACGTCGCAGTTTTGGCTTTTAGCCAATGCGGTGTTCGACGCCGCCCAGGCCAAGCGAATCTTTGTTTTATTCAGCCTGGGAGCGATCATCGGGGCGTTCAGCGGCGGCGGCGTCACCAGTTTTATCGTTGCCTCCCTGGGCGTGTCCACTGAAGACCTGCTCTATTTTTGCATGGCTTTCTTAGCCTTTTGCATCCCCCTGGTGAATATCGTCTGGGTAAAATCGCGGGCCAGCGACCAGCCGCTGCGCACCCGCCGCCAGAAAAAAGAAGAGAAGCCGGAAAGCTGGGCCCGGATGTTTGCCGATATGAAGGGCTCCCGGCACCTGATGTTGATTATGGGCATCATCGCCATGACCATGGCCACCGCTTCGTTTGTGGATTACCAATTTAAATTTGTCTCCACCGACGCCTACTCGACCTACCAGCTCCGTGAAGCGCACATTGCCGCGCTCCAGGAGGAAGGCCTGCCCATCGGGGCCGCACACGCCCTGGCGGAAGTTGTTGGCCAGCGCTTCGAAAACCGGGAAAAATTTTTCGCCCGGATCCGGGCCGCCCTCTCCAAAGAAAATTACCGGGCCTACAAAGCCCGCATCATCAAACTCAGCACCGCGACGGATAAGGAAGCCTTCACCTCCTTCTTAGGCCAATTTTACGGCGGACTAAGTTTGCTGGGATTTTTGTTTCAATTGCTCTTCAGCTACCGGGCCATCCGCCTGTTGGGCGTGGGCGGGGTGATCCTGTTCCTGCCCTTCAGCCTGTTCATCGCTTCGATGGGGATGCTGATAGCGCCGGGGCTGGTTGCCGGGGTTCTGCTGCGCGGCTCCGACGGCACCTTCAAATATTCGATAGACAAAACCGCGCGCGAGCTACTTTTTCTCCCGATTCCCCTGGATGTCAAAAAGCGCTCCAAAGTGTTCATCGACCTGTTTATCGACCGGGTATTCCGGGGGATTTCCGGGTTGATTCTGCTGTTCATCACCCTCCAATTGGAGCTAACCATGCGCCAGATCAGCATCGTGGTATTGGTCCTGCTGGCCATTTGGATCGGGCTGGATTTGATGGTGCGCAAAGAGTATGTCAACGCTTTCCGCAAGGCCCTGGATAAAGGAGCCATCGACCCCGACTCGCTCACCATCAAAATTGACGACGCCGCGGTCATCAACTCCCTGCTCCAGGTTTTGGAGGGAGACAATGAGCGGCAAATTGTCTATGCCCTGGAATTGCTGCGGGATGTGCACGACAAAAATCTGACCGAAAAAGCGGCCCCGTTTTTAAGCCACCCCTCGGCGCAGGTTCGCCAAAAAGCGCTGCAATTTTTTCAGGAACATTCTGATGAAGCTGTCCGGGAAAAAATACGGTCACTGCTGGATGATCCGCACCCGGATGTACGTATTGAAGCGGTGCGGTTTCTCTGCACCGCTGCGGAGGAAAACCGGCTGAAATTTTTAAAAGAGCTGTTGAGCGACCGGAACCCGGCGCATTGCTCCGCCGCCCTGGGATACATCGGCGCCTATGGAAGCGGGGATGAACATGTTTTACTCGATGAGCGCTGTATTGAAGAGGTGCTGCAGCGAAGCGGGGAGCAGGGCGTCGAAATTCAAATCCAGGCAGCCAGGGCTATCGGCCAACTGCGGGACAGCCGTTTACAGGGCTACCTGAAGGAGATGCTCTCCCACCCGCACCCGGCGGTGTCCCGGGAAGCCATCCGCAGTATGGGCAGGACCCAAAACCGGGAATTCCTGACGCCCCTGTTAACCTTGCTGGGCGACAAGCGCTACCGCAGCGACGCCCGCGAAGCGCTGAGCGCCTATGGCAACCGCATCATCGGAACCCTGCAGGATTATTTGCTCGATCCGCAAATTGAGGCGCGGATTCGCCTGAATATTCCCCGGGTGCTTTCTTCCATTCCCTCCCAGGAAGCGGTGGAAGCGTTGATTAATCTTGCCGAAAAGAGCGAACCGGTTCTGCGCGACCGAGTGATCCGGGCCTTAAACCGGCTGCGGCGAAAATATCCGGAATTGAGCTTTAACGCCGGCCGCATCGAAGCATTGTTAATCCAGAACGCCCGGCGATATTACCAACTGCATCAGATCGGGATCGCCCTGCCGGAGATCTTTTCTGACGACGCCCAAGAGAGCCCCGAGCCGCTGATCCGGCAAGCGCTGCGGGAAAAACTTAGCCGAATCCGGGAAACTGTTTTTAATTTGCTGGAACTCATTTACGATTCCCGGGATATCCGAAACGCCCGGGCAGGGATTGCCAGCGGGGACAAAACCCTGCGAGCCAGCGGGGTGGAATTCCTGGATAACTTGCTTAAAAAAGAGATCAAGTCCTTTTTAATGCCGATACTGGAGTTGCCCGATTCCGGGGAGATCAGCTACCAGGGCCGGAAGTCTTTTCAAATTAAAATCGTAGCGGCAGAGGACGCCTGCGGGCAACTGCTGGAAGGCGAGGACCCCTGGCTGGCAGCCTGCCTGCTCTTCTCGCTGCCCCGGCCGCTTCTGAGCCGCCGCCGGGAATCCGTACAGAAACTGGCCGGCGCTTCCGACCCCATCCTCAAGGAAACCGCCGAATGGGTTCTGGAGAGAAGTTCCGGGACATCTTGATCTTTACTCTATTCGACCGTACTATTACATGTCGGTGAATAGCAGCAGAGCAACACCACGCGACACTTGTTGCGACGTTAACCCTGATTTTGAAAGGATATCGTTCATGTTAACTGTCATCGAAAAAGTGATTTTTCTGCAAAGCGTCGACGTCTTTGCCGATGTGCCCACCGAAGACTTGGCTTACCTCGCGGCAATCGCCGAAGAGATTGAGATAAAAGCCGGGGAAGAAATTTTCCGGGAGAAAGAACCGTCCGATGCACTCTACCTGGTTCTGGAAGGCCGGGTGCGGCTCCATCGCAACGGCAAAGAAATCACTACCGCTTCCGCCAAGGATGCTTTTGGCACCTGGGCGCTGTTCGACCAGGCGCCCCGGGTAGTCACGGCTACCGCGGTGGACAACTGCCAACTGCTGCGCATCGACCGGGAAGATTTTTATGACCTCCTGGCCGACCACGTGCAAATTACCCGGGGAGTTTTCAAAACCGTGGTCAACCGGCTGCGTAACCTGATGGAAACAGTTTCCCCCGGCAGCGTTCCGGAAGGAAATTAATTTGTGAATCTCGAGGTTAACAAATGTCTATCCAAAAAACAGCTCGCGATAAAGATCCGCTCCCGTCAACAGAGACGCCAACGGATCCGGACGCCCTCTTAGCGGCCTATCAGCGCCGCCTGCTCGAGGCCGACAAAATGGCCCGACTGGGAGAACTGGTCAGCGGAATTGCTCATGAAATCCACACGCCGTTAGGCGCATTGGTAAATAACCACAAGCTGTTCAGCCGCATTATTCAGCGAATCGAAGAAAGTTTTACCGGCTGCAAACATCTCCTGCCGGAAAATGAAGCGGCGAAACTGAACAAATTGTTTAAAGAATTAAACAATTTGAACCGGGTAAACGTAACCGCCTCCGAGTGCATCGCCGATATTGTGGAAAGCCTGCGCCGCTATCGCCGCGAAGAATCCGACGTCCCCTGCCAAACCACCCTGGAAGATATCCTCGATACGGTGCTGGCGCTGGTTCGGCATCAAATGAAAAACCGCATTACCGTAAAGCGCGACTACCGGGCGCATGTGAGCATTCCCTGTTTTCCGACCCGGCTAGGACAGGCATTTTTAAATCTGTTTGTCAATGCCGCCCAGGCGATTGAAGGAGCGGGAGAAATTTCTATAAAAACTTACAACCGCACTGACCGGGTTGTCGTAGAGATAGCCGATGACGGCCCCGGTATTCCGGCGGAAATCATCGACAAAATATTTGAATCGGGATTTACCACCAAAGATCATGGGCATGGGGTCGGGATTGGTTTAGCCCTGGTAAAGGAGATTATCCTCCAGCACGGGGGAACGATCGACGTCGCCAGCACGCCCGGAAAAGGGGCCTGTTTCCGGATTCAACTTCCCGGGACCTGCCGCGACAAGCCTGAATAAGATATAGCGAAATATTATTCTTTTATGATTTTGTTGTTTATATTTGGCATTAGTTTAGGACAAGATCAGCCAGGTATTATGGGAGGAATAATCCGGGTAGTTTTTTCGAAGAGAAGCATCCCGGCAAAAGGGGGCCCGGCGCAGCGCTTTCGGCTTCAGCCGTGGACGGCCTCCCCCCGGAGAATAGAGGCTTGATTCCCGATAGTGAGTATAAAAAACCGCAAGAATGCAAGCAATTAAGGAGAACGGTAAATGAGTGATCGCGACGACCATGCAACGATTGTTTTAGTAGATGATGAAGAGATGGTGCTTACCAGCTTAAGTTCCTTCCTTTCATTAGAAACCGAGTATGACGTCCATACTTTCACCTCCGCCAAAGAGGCGTTGAAGTTTATCGAAGAAAATGAGGTTGACCTGGTAATCTCCGACTACCTGATGCCCGAGATGGACGGAATTACTTTTCTGGGCAAAGTCCGGGACATCAAGCCGGAGATTCCCCGCATAATCCTGACCGGCTATGCGGATAAAGAGAACGCCATCAAGGCCATTAACGAGGTGGGCCTCTACCAGTATGTAGAAAAACCCTGGGACAATGATGATTTGCTGATCATCCTCCGCAACGGCCTGGAGAAACAGCGGCTGATGAAAAAATTGCAGGAAAAAATCGACCAGATTAATAAAGCCTATGCGGAGCTGCAGGGCCTTCATACCCAAATTGTCAAAACCTTTGTCTGAGAGGTTTACTCCCCGGTTTTACAAGCAATCTGCCGGGCCGAAGCAAACATGGGAATTGCCCGGCAGATTGTACGAATGGTTCTTCCCGGGTCGGCTCTTTTAACGGCAACGCCGTTAAAATACGGCCTGTTTTTTTCGCTTCCTCTTTCATTTTACCAGGCATATTCGGCGAGAGAAGCTGCCGGCAAGCGGGGGAAACATTGAGCAAATTTTCCCCTGGCAAAAAATTCTCTTTTTTAGTATTTGCCATTTCCAAAAATAACCTTATCTTTGCCTCGATTTTTGAAATACCCCGTTACGGTTGACAAAACACGAGGATCGACGATGAGACATCCGTATTTATTCCTGCTATCAATTCTCACCTTAACCGTTTTCCTTTGGAATTGTCAATCCGAGACTGAAAAGCCTCCCTATCCGCTGGAAGTAAAGTGGGTGCAAACCTCGGTAGAATACCAGGCCCTTTGCGAGCAGGTTTACCAATCTGCCTGGGAAGCTGTAAAAGCCGCCGCCCCGGAAGTCGGGGAAGACTGGGCAGTGGTGCTCGATATTGATGAAACCGTATTGGATAATTCCGGCTACCAGGAAATCATCTATAAACAGGGAAAATCCTATCCGTATTATTGGGATGAATGGGTGATGTCTGCCAAATGCCCCCCGACACCGGGTGTGAAGGAGTTTCTTGACAAAGTCCGGAACCTGGGAGAGCAGGCCCACGTGGTTTTCATTACCAATCGTAGAGCCCATTTAAGAGAAGCCACCTTAGTCAATTTAAAAGCGCTGGGGCTTTGGAAAGAGGGGGATGTTCTGTTGTGCAAGCAGGATTCCGCGGACAGCAAGGTAAAGCGGCGCGCCGAGGTAAGGCAGGGCGCCGGTCGCTGCGAAGGAATGGGAACGCGGAAGATCATCGCCTTGATCGGAGACCAGTTAGCGGACGTAACCGCCTACCCGGAGGGCGTCGCTCCGGAAAACTACAAAGAACACTTCCGGAACAATCCCGAATTTGGCCGCACTGAATTTATTCTGCCAAACCCGATGTATGGCTATTGGACGAACGGGTATCGTCAATAAACCGGAAGGCGACAAATCACAAACATGATATAATTCCCCTTTTACACAATATTTAGCAGCTTTTTACACTGGAACGTATTTTGATTAAATTACATCGTTTAAAAAATTTTTACTTGATGAATTCAATCTGAAAAGTTATCTTTTTTTTCCATTGGGTGTATGTAGGAGAAGCATGGGCATCTTGTTTCCTCGCCATTATTTTACAATCAACTGTACGCTTTTTGTTACTTCAATGTAACATAGGCCGGGTAAGTTATGGCCTGTTGTTTAACAGCTATAGACGTTAATCCTGGAAGGGGCGCCTTAATTAATTACTTACTTAACCAAACTTAACGGAGGAGTTATGCGGTACTTTGCTACCATTGCCCTACTGTTAATGTTCAGTGTTTCACTGGCATTCAGTGCGTCGATAAAAGGGGTGATTAAAGACGCGGAGACAAAATCACCTTTAATCGGGGCCAATATAGTTTTACTTGGGACCTCGATGGGTTCGACGACCGATGAAGACGGATTCTTCATGATTCAGGATGTTCCTGAGGGCTCGTACAAGCTGGAGGTCAGCTATCTTGGCTATCAGCAGTATGAACAAATGGTTACCCTCAGCGGCAATGATGTCTCCCTGGAGATTGAACTAACCCCTGTTTCCCTGGTAGGTGAGGCAATCAATATCGTTGCCAGTCGCGCTAAGATTCGCGAAACACCGGTGGCCTTTACCAATGTAGAGAAAGAGGAGATCCAAAGAAATCTCGGCTCCCGGGATATTCCCCTGGTGCTGAACACCACCCCGGGCATCTATGCAACGGCCCAGGGCGGCGGAGCAGGAGACGCCCGCATCAACGTGCGTGGTTTTAACCAGCGCAATGTAGCGGTATTAATTAATGGTGTACCTGTCAACGATATGGAAAACGGCTGGGTATACTGGTCTAACTGGGACGGCCTTGGTGATGTAACTTCCTCGATTCAGGTACAGCGCGGCCTGGGGGCCTCGAACCTGGCCATCGCCTCGGTCGGCGGAACGCTGAACATCCTGACCGATCCGGCTGCTTTAAAATCCGGCATCAAATACAAGCAGGAAATCGGAAGCGGCAACTTTCTGAAGGAAACTATAGCGCTGAACACCGGCTTGATGGATAACGGCCTGGCCGTGACGGCTGCATTTGTCCGTAAAACCGGAAACGGCATTGCCGACCAAACCTGGACCGACGCCTGGGCCTATTTTGGGGCGATCAGCTATACTCTCAGCAAGAATCATCAGATTGAATTGTACGCCATTGGCGCTCCCCAGAAACACGGCCAACGCCTCTATACTCAGAACATCGAGAAATTCGACACCGATTATGCGCTCAAAATCTACGAACAGGACAATCTGCCGCAATCCGTGATCGACGGCGCAGCCGACGGCCCCAACTATGGCCGGAACTTTAACCCGAACTGGGGTCCCATCTTCAATTATGATCCCAACGATCTCAAAGAATACTACAACGGCGGCGAGCATAGCTTTACAGAGCGTTCCATCTATATGGACGGGGACAAAATCTCTGACGGCACCGTGCTCATGGAGCGTGAAAACTACTATCACAAGCCCCAGATCAACCTGAACTGGCATTGGAAAATGTCCGACAAGGCCCTGCTCTCCAACGTGGCCTACGTTTCGATCGGACGGGGCGGCGGCACAGGCCTTAAAGGCTGGCCGGGAACCATCTCGGGAAGCAGAGACCCCAATGCTCCGGATTACAACCAGTTTGCCGGTCAATTGAACTTCCAGGGCGCTTATGACTTCAACAAGCAAAACATCGACACCGATTGGAGCGACACCGAGAACCGCTCTACAGTCGTTGTACGGAACTCGGTAAACCGCCACAACTGGTATGGCTTGCTGAGCACCCTGGATTATCGCTTGAACGAGACGGTCAAACTGACCACCGGTATCGACCTGCGTTCTTACAAGGGCGAGCACTATCGCACCGTGCGCAACCTGTTGGGCGGCGACTACTACCTGGATTTTGACAACGAGAACCAGGACACCCCGATGAAACGCCTGGGCGACAGGATTGATTATAACAATGACGGATACACTCGCTGGTATGGCGGTTTTGCCCAGATCGAAGGCCGGATGAGTGATCTGACCGTAGTAGCCACCGGTTCGTTTTCCACCACCGGCTACAAGCGCACAGATTACTTTGTTGATCCGGAAGCTCACCTTCAGCCGGGCTCCAAAATCCTTCCGACCGAAAGCGCCTGGCAAAACTTTACCGGCGGCACCGCCAAAATCGGCGCAAACCTGAACGTATCTCCGGAATGGAACCTCTACGGCAACGTTGGTTTCATCTCCAAAGCCCCGATCTTTGACGCCGTGTTCGATTTCTCGCACCAACTCTACGAGCAAATTTTCAACGAAAAAGTTTATGCGCTCGAGTTGGGAAGCGGCTATCGCACCTCTCACGCCAACGCCAACATCAACTTCTACTACACCCGCTGGAATGACCGTTCCTGGCCGCGCAGCGTTTCTACCGGCAACTCGACCACCTACTTCCTGTTGCAGGGTATTGACGCCCGCCACGCCGGTGTGGAAATTGATTACAATTATAAGCCCAACCGCTGGATAAGCTTCCGCACTATGGCCACCATCAGCGAATGGGTCTGGCTGAATGATGTTGAGACCACCTTTGCCCCGGAAGACGATCCGACCAACCTGACCACCTTCAACATTTATACGGCCGGATTGAAAGTCGGGGACGCCGCACAGAAGAGCTTCTCTTTTGCGACCACTCTGTACCCGGTTAAAGGTCTCTATATCAACGGCACCTTCTCAACTTTTGGCGATCATTTCGCGGATTTCGATCCTTCCTTCCGCACTGATCCCAACGACCGCCGGCAGCCCTGGCGTTTGCCGAACTATAGCCTGGTTGACTTACACTTCGGTTACACCTTGCCCTTCAACCCGATTGGCAATGTGAAGCTGGAACTGTTCGGCCACGTATTCAACCTGTTCGATACTAAATACATTACCGACGCAGATGACCGCGGCAATCACACCGCCGCCGACGCCCGGGTTTATTTTGGCCTGGAACGCCGTTTCAACGCCGGGTTGAATATCGAACTGTAAATCAACAACGCTGTTTTAGATTGACTGGAAAAGTCCTCCTTCGGGGGGACTTTTTCTTTTGGCCCGCTCTCCGGCATTTAACGAAGCTTATCAGGAGAACCCCTCATGGATTTTAAGCAAAAACTGTTCATATTGGTTTTCTTCTTCTGTTCACTCTTCCCCCTCCCGGGACAAACGCCCTATGTTATCCTGGTCTCGTTGGACGGCTTCCGCTGGGATTACCTGGACCGGGGCCTCACCCCCAATTTAAAGCAAATGGAACAGCAAGGGGTGCGAGCCTTATCATTAGAGCCGGTCTATCCCAGCAAGACCTTTCCCAATCACATCTCCACCATCACAGGGATGTACCCGACTTCTCATGGGATTATTCTTAATGATTTTTCCAACCCGTCTACCGGGGAATGGTATCGCCTTTCGGATAAACGCTCAACCCGGGAAAGCAAGTGGTATTTAGGAGAAGCATTTTGGGAGACTGCCGAGCGGCAGGGCGTCAAAACCGCCAGTTACTTTTGGCCGGGAAGCGCCCTGGATCTGGAGTACCGCCGTCCCAGTTATTATCACCGCTATGACCACAACCGGCCTTATGAGCAGCGGGTGGATGGCGTGCTGGAGTGGCTGCAACTCCCGCCCTCCCAACGGCCCCATTTCATCACCCTCTATTTTCATGAGACCGATTCCCAAGGACATACCTACGGGCCGAACAGCGCGGAAGTGAACCGGGCGGCGGCGCGTTTGGATTCCATGATCGGCCGGCTGATGAACGGCCTGGAAGCAATCGGGCTGAAGGACAGCGTAAATGTGATTGTCACCTCGGATCACGGCATGACTGAAATAAGCCGGGAGCAAACCATCAACATCGGGGAATTGCTCAGTTCCTTTAATTGCCGCTATATCTCCGGGTACGGCCCGTTTCTGTTTGTGATACCGGAACCGGCCCAGGAAGAAGCTGTTTACCAGCAATTAAAAAAGGCACAGAACCACTACCGCGTCTACAGACGAGACGAGATACCGGAGCATTATCATTTCTCGGGCCATCCCTTTATTCCGCCGATACTGATTGACGCCGAGCCGGGATGGTCAGTTTTGACCGACTCGCTTTTTCGCGCCGAGATGCAGAA
>JAJRYW010000673.1 GCA_024275555.1 Calditrichota bacterium
GAAACACCCATCCCCGCGCCGACCATGCTGATATCTTTGCTGATAACCACTTGCGCGGAGGGGACAAAAACGCCGGGCAATAAGTGCACCGTGCTGTTGGAAACATTGTCGATGCCGCCTTCTACAGTGGAGAAAGCATTGTAGCCGAAGGTCTGGCCCGGGGCCACCACATCGCCTAACGCGGCAGTGCTCCAGTCGTCATCAACGTAGACGTCCGACGGTGCCACAGTGCAGATTGCGGTCAGCGCTTCTGCATGAGCTTCCACTCCGCCGGTGTAGCCCGGGGCAGCCCCCGGATAGGCCAACAGTTCTCCGGTGCTCTCTTCCAAAGATTTAATAAACGCAACCCCGGCAGCGATTTGATCCGCATAGCCAACCGGATCAAAAGCGTTCAGGGCCATCACGGCAAAGGCGGTGGTTTGCAGATCGCCGTTGCTGGGATCGGTGTTATCCACATCGGAGCGCCACAGCCAGGCCCCGGAATTGGCCGCCAGGGTCCACCCGGACAGCGTTGCCGCCAAATCAGCAGTGGAATTTGCCGAGGCATGTATTCCCGCGGTCGGATCAAGATCATAACCGCAAATGGCCGAAGCCCATACCGCCCCGGCTAAACCGATCACATCCCAGGTGGAGGGAACAGTGGTTGCCTCCAGCCCGGCCAGGATCTGGCTCATAAGCGCATCCCGGATGGCCGTTTCTCCGGCAACATGCGCCCCAATTGCTGTGGCGGAAAGGTCCCAGGGAGAGAGTTGGGGAATCCCCTGGCCGGTGCGGGCGGTTACCACATAGGCCCCGAAACCGGCGGCGTCCAAATCATTTCCTTCTCCGTAGGTTCCGGAAGCCAGTTTGTCCCAGAACCAGGTTTGCACAAAATCGGCGTATTTGGAGTCTCCGGTGTAGATGCTTAATTGCTCCAGGAACAATGGCGTGTGAGTAGAAAACCGTGGGTCTCCATCGGAATAAGTAAGGGGGAAAACCGGAACGTGGTAGTCGCCGTTCAACACGGCCGCATCGAGGAAGGCCGGGTTTTTGGTGACTTCGTACGCAAGCAACATACCCCGGGCGGTAGTTCCCTGGGTGTTGGAATAAATAGCGCCGCCGGAAGTCCAGGGAAACCCGCCCCCGGGAACCTGCTGGCTGAGTAGATAATTTGCCGCAGTAGTGATGTACAGCTCATTGCTGAGCGCCGATTCCGCGCCGCCTCCGCCTTGCGGCGCTTCCGCGGGTGGAAGCAGATTAACGCCGTCATAAGGCAAAACGGCAGTGCGGTTTTGTTTCTGGGCAAATAATAGCGCACCCAAAGCTAAAACGATAACCCATGCTTTTAAAAAACGCATAGCAACCCCTCCTGTTTAATGATAGTGATGGTTTATTTAGCTCACCAGATTTGATTGGTCATCTGGTGTGGTAGCCATCGGCTATCCCGGGTGGAACAGGCCGCAAAGCTCTTGTTCACCCGGATCGTTTTTCAAGGAAAAATAATATTCTGAAGCAATGGGAAACTATAACATTACCGGGGCTGTTTGTGTAGCGGTGTTTACAAAATTTTTGTAGAATTTTAACGACAAAAGGGGATGTGATTCGTTGACCGGGCTGGGAGCCGGGCTGCGAATATGCGCCCAGGCATTGCTCCCGGTCAATCGATAAGCCCGTTCTTTAAGGCGTAGCGGATCAGCTCGGCGTTATTGCGAAGAGAGAGTTTTTCCAACGCCCGGGCGCGGTGGGTGCTCACGGCGCTGCAACTTACGGACATCCGGTGGGCTATTTCTTTAATGCTCTTGCCCTGGGCAATATAGCAGACCACCTCCATTTCGCGCGGGGACAGCTTTTCATGCGGCCGTGTTTCCGGATCGCAGGTAATTTCATCAATCATCTGTTTTGCTAAGGACTGCGATATATATACCTCCCCGCTCATGATCCGTTTGACCGCCTTAGATAATTCCCGGTAGGTGCTTTGCTTGTTCAGGTATCCTGCCGCGCCATAACGCAATGATTCTACTGCATACTGCTCTTCGGAGTAGGCGGATAAAACCAGCACCTTCCCGGCCAATTTATGGAAACAGATATCTTTCAGAATTTCCAGGCCGTTCAAGCCCGGTAAAGAAATGTCCAGGATGACCAGATCGCACTTTTTCTTATGCAGCATATTCAGCGCTTGCTGGCCGGTCCCGGCCTCCTGTATTTCCAACGAATCTGAATCATAGAATTCTTCCAGGATTTGAATAACCCCGGCCCGGAAAATAGGATGGTCGTCAACGACTAAGACAGACATCATTGCGCACCGCCTTCCCGGGAATAGGGAATCCGCACGGTAAGAATGGTCCCCTGGCCCGGTTCCCCTTTGATCGTAAAATCACCCTTCATACTTCGCACCCGCTCACGCATCCCCAACAGCCCCAGGGAGCCTTGTTTAACCAGGGCCTCCGGTTCAATCCCGCATCCGTTATCACGAATTTGGAGAACAATGGCCGAATTATTCTGATCTAATAAAACATGCACCCGGCTGGCCCGGGCGTGCCGCAAAATATTGGTTAAGGCTTCCTGGGTAATCCGCAGGAGATTGATGGCAATGAAATCCGGGATATGGTAATTCTTTACAGGCAACCGGCACTGGCAGCCAATTCCGGTTCTTTCCTGGAAATCCGCTAACTGGGCCTGCAAGGTCACCGAAAAGCCTAAATGATCCAACATGCTCGGCCGCAACTGGTGAGCCAATGAACGAACCCGCTCGGATGTTTCATGGATCAGTTTGGCGCATCTCTGAAGCCGCTCCTGAATCGCGGGATTCTCAGGGCGGATGTGATCCATCAGCCACTCGAGGTCCATTTTCAGTAGAGTTAACCGTTGGCCCAAATCGTCATGGATTTCCCGGGCCAGCTCTTTCCGCTCCGTTTCCTGGGCCTCGGCAAGTCGTAGCGTCAAATCTCTCAGCCGGGATTTCGATTCCCTCAAATGCTTTTCGATGCGTTTCCGCTCGGCAATCTCTTCCCGAAGGGCTGTGTTGATCCGTTCCAATTCCTCGGTGCGCAAGGCCACCAGCGCCTCCAGATGTTCCCGGTAGTTTTGCAATTCCGTCTCGATGCGCTTCCGGCAACTTAGATCCCGCACAATCCCCAGGAGAAGCTGGCAGGAAAGTTTTTTGGCGCTTATTTCCACTTCAATCAACCGGCCGGACTTGTGCTTAAGCCGGCGGCGAATCACAATCGTTTTACCGGAAAGAAGTTCTTCAAAATGGATGGGGCTGTCGGAAATGTCTTCCTGCGGCAGAAGATCAATCAAATTCATTCTCAGCAAATCAGACCTGGAATATCCCAGCAAATCGCATCCGGCTTGATTCACTTCTAAATAGTTGCCCTGCAAGTCGCTGATAAACATTCCATCGGCAGCGGCGTGGAAGATCACTTTATAGTCGCTTAAATCAAGCGAACGAGTCTCTTGCTGAATAGTCAATTGTGTTGACATTCGCAACCTCTCGAAGACTATCTATATGAATTGGATTTAATTTCGCGTAGTATGCAGATATTTTTTATAACGGTTCAATATAGTAACCGGGCAGGTAATCATCAATAGTAAATTGTAAGATTATAGATTTATTTTCCGGGAACTGGGCAAAGGAAGCACACAGATTGATGATACAGCCATGATTATCTGCGTACCGGCTCCCCGGTTGCGGAGCGGTTCCGCCCGCCTCTTTCACAAATTTAGTTTTATTTGATGCCGCGTGTTGAAATTCTCCCGGGTATTGATTATAATAAAGTTAAGCAAAGATGTTTGAAGAAACTGGTCACCTTTCTGAGGAATGTGCGGCGGCAAATTACAGGATCGGATCTCCTGATAAGTGGATTAACTAACTGATGGTATTGAATTTGCGGTAGATTCCGCAAACCATGCAGTGAAATAAAGAGGCGGGTATGTATTCAAAAATTCAAATCTCTTCGATGCTCCGGCGCTGGGTATGCGCTGTTTTTCTGTTTCCGTTTGTTCTGCCGGGGAGTCTTGTTGCCCAGGGGTTTTCCGGAGAGTGGCGCACTTCTTTGGGCAAATTGAGTATTGTCATCGATAACCGGCAGGCCGGCGGGCATTACCGGGGCGGCGGTGAAGAAGGTCAACTGAACGGCCGGTTGCTCTGGCAAGGCCGCTTGCTGGCCGGAACCTGGCAGTTGGATGATCAGCAAGGCCGGGTGTTTTTGCGGCTTACCGATTCCCAAAATGCTTTTGTGGGCCATTGGCTGCAACCGGACGGCCAGCCCGGCGGCGAATGGATTGGCGTGCGCGAAACGGCGGCGCAGGAACAAAACGCTGCCGCCCGGGCCGATTTCAGCGGCGAATGGGCGTCCAACTATGGCCGGATGATTTTGAATAGCGAGCCGGGAAAAGTGCTCGGAGAATTTACCGGAAAGCATAACAAAGGCCGGATCACCGGGCAGGAAAATCCGCGCAGTCGCAAGCTGGTTTCCAACTGGCAAGACCAGGATAACCGGGGAACCGCTATTTTTAAGCTCCTCCCCGGCGGAGACGGCTTTTTAGGCGAATGGTGGTACGATGATTACACCTACGGCGGTTATTGGTTCGGTGTGCGGCCGCTGGTGCTTTCCGGCCCCCTGGCCGGAGATAGCCAAAACGGGTTTGGTGTGTATGTCTGGATCGATGGCAGCATCTATATCGGGAACTGGAAAAACGGCGTCTACCACGGCCAGGGCAGCCGCTATACGCCCACCGGCAAACTGGAAAGCCGGGGCGTATGGGTGCAGGGGGTTTACCAGGGCAAATGCCTTTCCGGCGATTGCCTGAACGGGAAAGGGCAGATTCGCTTCAGCAATGGCGATCAATACCACGGGGAATTCCGGGAAGGCCGTTTGGAAGGCCAGGGACATTATCGTTATGCCAACGGGGACACCTACGAAGGCGGGTTTAAAAACAATCGCAGGCATGGCCGTGGGGTTTATGTGTGGAGCAATGGTGGGGATCGCTATGAAGGCGAGTTTAGCCTGGGAAAAATTCAGGGCGAGGGGAAATACATTTTTTCCAATGGGGATATCTACCAGGGCCGCTTCCGGCGCGGGATGCGCAGCGGCAAAGGGGTGATGATCCTCAGCAACGGTGAACAGATTGCCGGGCAGTGGCGGGATGATCAGTTTAAATCGTCACGCGTTCTATCCAACGCCCCGGAGAGCGAGGTTGCCACGGAATTAGCAGAGGCGCCTCCCCTGGGGACTAAGAATGATACCGGGGATAATCGCCTGCGGGATATTTTACCCCGGCCGCTCATTTCCCAATCCGATTCCAACTCTCCGGCGGCCGCAGAAAAAGCCCATCGTATTCGCAAACCGGCAGGCAGCGATCAGCGCCAGGATTACTTGTTCTGGAAAACCCGGGAGCAACAGCCCTCCGCGGCGGATAGCTCCGCTCTCCCGGAGTTGATCATCTCTTACCTGGTCGTGTCGGCGCCTGGCCAGTTCCCCGGCAGCCGGATTCGCGAAATGGCCGGGGCGCAATTGGGCGCCAACAGCGTTTCCGGGATGGAGATGGAACCGGCCGCAGATTACCGGCGCACCATGTACCAAATTGTGCAACGGTTTCGACTGGCTAACCCGGATCGTAAAACCAGCACATCATTTCTGGGGTATCACAGGTTAGGGGAGTGAGGTTGGCCTGGATGTAAGGCCAGGGCTGAGACGGCTCTTCTATGGAACGAACCTTCTCCTCCACCGCTGCAGATTATTGGGATTCAAGCAGGGTAGATTGTGCTTCACTATCACTGCCGGTAATTGAGGAATCGGGCTCTATAATTTTTAACAGTATGTTTTCGTGACTTTTGAAGAAAAAAGTTCTTGTTATAGAGACTATGCTTTTTCCGAGACTGCGCTCGCAAAAAGAGGCTTCTCCGAAGCCGTTGATTTACGAATAGCGATTTACGATTTGAAATTCAATTGTCAATTGTCAATTGTCAATTGTCAATTGTCAATCGTCAATCGTCAATCGGAAATCGCCAATCGAAAATCATTTATTAAATCGACAAACAATTGTCGATTTAGGCGCCCTAAGCGCCTAAGTACTTTGGCACAGTTCGGTGCAAAAGTAAGCTCTCTTCGCCAGAGCAAATCGAC
>JAJRYW010000674.1 GCA_024275555.1 Calditrichota bacterium
TGCACTTAAATAAACGTCACTTCGTACTTGCTGGCTTCGACGGGCTCAGCCAGCAGTCCCAGCCAGGAGGCTGAGCCCGTCGAAGCCGAGAGTGCCTGAAAAAGTGTCGTTTATTCAATGCCATTTACTTAATTCACGGGTCTATAATCAAATTTTCCGGGTGTGGCTATTCTGAGTATCAAAATCAGGTTTGATATTTCTGTTTTGTTATTCTGGTAAACTGAGTGCACCCCGGGCAAAGCGAAGTTATCCTGTCGATCCTGCCGCCTAAGCGGGCCTTCGGCGTTCATCCCGTCAAAAAAACACAAGTATTAACGGTTTACACCCACCCAATCACATAGGGCCCGAAAATCTCGGCGACCTCTGCGTCTCGGCGGCAAAATTGTGTAACGAAAAGAGTTGTTCATGTTGGATAGTTTATTGGAATCGGATCACATTGACCAATCGCTGTGCGGTTTGCTGGCGGCGGTAAGAGTAAAGAAGTAAGCTGCTGCAGGCGGTGCATTCGCCGGAGATAAAGAATTGCCCGGCAGGAATCCCCAATTCCCCCAATTGATGAGCGAGAAAGCCGGAGAAGTCAAAATGAAGCCGGTTGTTTTTCTGGGTCAGGTACACATCCGGGAAGTGATTTTTAAACTCCGGGCCCACCTCGTAGCAGCAGGCGCGAATATGCGGGGCCACTGCCGCCCAACAATCCTCCGGGCGGGCGTTCCAGCGCTGCGCCATGGCTTTTACCAATTGCGGTATAATGCCTGCGGCGGCGCCGCGCCAGCCGGCGTGGGCAATTCCGATTGCCGGAACTGTGGGCAAAACCACGAACACCGCTGCACAATCGGCGGTTCGGATTACCAAAGGAAGGCCGGCCTGGTCGGTGTAGAAGCCGTCGCAGTTCCGGTACACCCCGGCGTTCCGGACGTATAACACATCTGCACGGTGGACTTGTTCTGCTGTAGCCGTTCCGGCAGGTTGATAGCCTTGCTGCATCAGCCAGGAACAGGCGGCGTCTCCCAGCAATGATTCCGGGGAGAGCGGAGATGCGGCGGAGCAGCGCTGCGGCGCGCAGGTCTCTTTGGTTGAGGCGGCCAGGCTGGAATATACGCTTACGTTCAAACGGGAAATGGGAAGCAGATAAGTTATCCGGCGCTGAGCCGGCTCAACAACTGCTTCCCATTTTACAGCCTTGCCCTCTTGCAACTTCATTATCAGAAAAATCGCAGGATATCATTGTAGAAGATGAAGATCATCAGCAGGAACAGAAAGGCCATGCCTACTTGCTGGATAGCCATCTTCACTTTGACCGGCAACGGTTTGCGCATGGCTCCCTCAATCAGCACAATTACCAGGTGGCCGCCATCCAGCGCCGGGATCGGCAGAATGTTGATAATTGCCAGCACTACACTCAAAATAGCAATGAGGCGGATCAGGTTGAGGAAATCCTGCTGGGCGGCGTCCCCGGCCAGCTTGGTAATCGCCAGCGGCCCGGCCAGGGTCTCTTTGGGAGAATCTTTGCCGGTCAACAACCGGGAAAAACCCTGGATGTTGGTTTCGGCCCAGAACACCGATTCCTGAAAACCTTTGGCCATCGCCGGTAGAAAAGCGACTTCGATATGCTGAATGGGGTAAGTGATTCCAATCCGGCCGACTTTCTGGTCTGTTCCCCCGGGGTTTTGGATGGTCACCGGTTGGGGAGTGATCTGTACCTCCAGGGTTTGATCGCCGCGCTGGATACGGAAATTGAGCGGCTTGCCGGGGCTGGCGCTGACAATCTCGGACATGGCATACCAATCGGCAATCGCGGAGTCGTTAATGGCTATAATGCGATCCCCTTCCTGCAGGCCGGCCCGGGCCGCCGGATAATCCGGGGCCAGTTGCCCGACTTCCGCCGGGTGATATGCGTTCATCCCCAATCGCCGGATATCCTGAATTTTAAGATGGGCCGTGTTCAGCACAATCGATTTGATTTGACCGTTCCGCTCAATCGTATAGGTAATCGGCGAGCCCAGGTTCTGTAAAAAGCTGCGTCCCACATCATTCCAGTTGTTTACCGGATTGTCATTGATTTTAAGCAGCTTATCGCCTGCTTGGAAGCCCAGGCTGTCGGCAATGCTTCCCGGGGCCACCCGGCCAATAGTGTTGGTGGGAATGACTGCTTCGCCCTGGGACCAGGTAAGCATCCCGAACAGAAAAACTGCCAGCAGAAAGTTCATAAACACCCCGGCGCACAAGATAATGGCTTTCTGCCAGGTCGGTTTCGACATAAACTCATGAGGCGCCCCGGTCAGGTTGTTCTCATCGAGACTCTCATCAATCATTCCGCTCATTTTCACATAACCGCCCAGGGGAATCGCGGAAATGCAATACTCGGTGTCGCCGATTTTTTTGCTGATAATCCGGGGCGGGAAACCGATTGAAAATCGCTCCACCCGCACACCAAACAACTTGGCGGCGAGGAAGTGGCCCAGTTCGTGTACAAAGATCAGTACACCCAGGACAAAGATTATTGAAAGAATGTAAATCATATATTTCTAACCTCTCTTTTGTTGCATGGTTGCGCCGGGAGTAAGCCCGGCAAAGCCTTGGCCGGTTGGCCTTAGTTTGCCAAATATCTGCCATGTTCGGACCAAAGACGAGTTATCCTTTAATTATTCCCCGCTGGCATTTTCCACAAAAGCGATAATATGCTGCACTTCCGGCAATTGGGTAAGCGTTTCCTGTATTTGCCGGATTGCTTCGGCCCGGTTCAGATTGCTGCGGAAGATCAATCGATAAGCGCGCTTGATTTCTGCCAACGTTTCTTTGCTAAAGCCATGGCGGGTGAGGCCAATGTGATTTACGCCGCCATATTGCAGCGGTTCACCCATGGCCAGAATATAGGGCGGCACATCTTTGGCAACCCGGTATCCGCCGCCAATAAAGGCATAAGCGCCAATCCGGGTAAACTGGTGCACGGCAGACATTCCCCCGATGGTAGCGTGGTCTTCAATCTCGACATGCCCGGCCAACTGAACCACGTTGGCCAGAATCACATGTTCACCCAGAACGCAGTCGTGGGCTACATGACTATAGGCCATGAGATAACAATTTTTGCCGATCACGGTTTTTCCGCTATAGCTGGTTCCCCGGTTTACGGTGGCAAACTCACGGATGGTGGTGCCCTCGCCTATTTCCAAAATAGTTTTTTCTCCGGCGTACTTCAAATCTTGCGGTTGGGTGCCCAGCACGGCGCCTTTGCAGACCGTAACCGCTTTTCCCAGTCGTGCACCCGAGGCAATCAGCGCCTGGGATTCGATCCGGCAATCATCGCCGATAATCACATTCTCTTCGATCACACTAAACGGGCCAATGCTGACATTGTTCCCCATCTCTGCGCCGGGATGAACAATTGCATTGGGATGAATAGATGTCATAATACTCCTGCTACAGGCAACATTGCCTGCGGTTTTTTCTTTGGCAACTTACCGGTCAACAATGGCAGCCAACAGTTCGGCTTCGGCCACGACTTCGCCGTCGACCAGCGCTTTTCCGTACATTTTGCAAGAGGTGGCCCGGCGACGCAGCAATTCGCACTCGAAGATCAACTGGGCGCCCGGGTAAACCGGTTTGCGGAAACGTACTTTATCCATACCCATAAAATAGACCAGTTTATTATCGGGATTTTCTTCGCCGTTCAAGAGCATAATTCCGCCGGTTTGGGCCATGGCCTCGATGATAATCACCCCGGGCATAATCGGGTGACCGGGAAAATGACCCTGGAAAAACTCCTCATTGCCGGTTACGTTCTTCAAGCCGACAATTCGTTTACCGGCCTCAAACTCCACAATCCGGTCTACAAACAAAAAGGGGTAGCGATGGGGAAGAATGCGCTTGATAGCGTTAATATCAAACACGACTCCTTTTTGGGAGACGGTTTGGTATTTCCGGGTAAGCTGCTGCTTCAGGTAATACTCCCGCAAGCGCCGGGCAAACTCGATATTGCTCTGGTGGCCCGGCCGGGCGGCCAGTATTTGGCCTTTGATGGGCGCTCCTACCAGGTAGAGGTCTCCCAGCATGTCCAACAGCTTATGACGCGCCGGTTCATTGTGAAAACGCAAGGTGCGGTTGTTTAAAATCCCGTTTTCGCCGACAAAGGCTTTGCCGTTTATCTTCAGGCTTTCCCGGATTTTGCTCATATTAATGTCTTCCAGTTCCTTGTCGCAGATTACCACGGCGTTGTCCAGGCTGCCGCCCTTGATCAGCCCCTGCTCGATAAGCATCTCCACCTCGTGTAAAAAACAGAAGGTGCGCGCCGGGGCAAACTCGGTGATAAACTCTTTTTCCATGGAAAACAAGCCGGAATGCTGGCTGCCCAAAGCGGGATTCTTATAGTCGATCATCACCGTGATCCGAAAATTATCCAGGGGCAGGGCAACAATATCGATTCCTTTGTTGGCATTGTGAAAATGCAAGGTTTCCTCGACCACCAAATAGTTTTTGGGGGCGTCTTGTTCCAATATCTCCGCTTCCAGAAGCACATTTACAAACGGCATGGCGCTGCCGTCGCCTACCGGCGGCTCGCCGGCGGTTAACTCGATGCGCAGATTATCAATCTGTAATCCGGCCACGGCGGCCAGGACATGTTCTACAGTGTAAATCGTACATCCGTCTTTGTGCAGGTTGGTTCCCCGCAGGCTGTCGATGGAATTATCCTGCATCACATAGTCTACCAGGGCGGGGACCTCCACGCTGTCCGGCAGATCGGTGCGGGTAAAGACAATTCCGTAATTCTCCGGGGCGGGTTTAAAGGTGATGGTGGAGCGTTTCCCGGTATGCAGACCGACCCCGGTGTAGGAGGCGGCTTTCTTTATTGATCGTTGCTTTTTAACCATAGTTATATTCCCCGATGTCATCCGAATAGTTTGCTACGCCAAACCGGTTCCGGATTTATACCTTTAATTTAGAGGTTCCTTTCAGGAGTCATTCTTCAAAGATTCGATTTCTTTTTCCAATTTCCGCACCCGTTTAATGAGTTCCGGGAGCTGCGACAGCGACGCTTCGATACGCTTGGTTTGGGCCATGGGCCGGGCGTAGGCCCCCAGCCAGACTTCCCCTTCCGGGATGGCTTTGGCAACCCCGGACTTGGCGCCGATTTGAACCCGGTCGCCAATGGTAATATGCCCGACCATTCCCACCTGGCCGCCGATCATCACCTGTTTGCCGATTTTGGTGCTGCCGGAGATGCCGGTCTGGGCGGCCATCACGGTATGTTCCCCGATGACAACATTATGAGCAATCTGCACCATATTATCCAGTTTTACCCCGGTTTTAATGCGGGTTTCCCCCATGGTGGCCCGGTCGACAGCGCAATTGGCGCCAAGTTCCACATCGTCTTCCAACACCACAATTCCCAATTGGGGGATTTTATGGAAGCGGCCCTGGTAGGGCGCAAAACCAAATCCGTCGCTGCCAATTACGACGCCGTTATGGAGAATAACCCGGTTGCCAATCCGGCAGCCTTCCCGGATACTGACCAGCGGATAGAGCAGGCAATCTGCGCCGATCTCGGCGTCGTTGAGAATCACGCAGTTTGGCAAAATACGAGTTCGCTCGCCAATAGTTACCCGTTCGCCGATATAAACATTGGCCCCAATGGCGCACTCATTGCCTATTTGGGCGGTCGGGCTGACCACGGCGCTGGGGTGTATGCCCGGCTCAATAAGCTCCCCGGGCGGATTAAACAGCAAAAACGCCTGTAAAAACCCATAGTAGGCATCGGGCGTCTTGATGTAAGGGATGGTTGGCTCAACCCCGGCGTTGGCATCAATGATGACCGCGGCGGCCCGGGTTTGCTCCAAATAGCGGCGATACTTGGGGTTGGCTAAAAAGGTGATCTCAGCGGGCCCGGCTTTGTCGATCTCGGCGGTCCCCCGGACTTCCAGGTCTGCCGGTCCATGCAGTTCTCCCCCGATTTTTTGGGCGATTTCCTGCAAAGTCAATGCAGGCATAAACGTCTCCTTTTTGTAGACAATCCGGAATAGGCGCGCAGGCAAGCGTCATCGGCGGGGTCCTCTCAAACCATCTGTTGCCAAAACAGCAAAAGCTGAAATGTAACTGTTTACATTTCAGCCTTAACCAGCGATCTGCCCGGTTGCTTACTGGGTTTTATTCAATTCTTCCAACACCCGGTCTGTCAGGTCATATTCTTCTTTGGCGTGCAAAATTACGCCTTGCACCACATCCAGAATATAGTCGTATCCTTCTTCCTCGCCGATCTTGCGGATCACACTGTTAATCTTTTCAATCAGCGGGGTGGTCAGCTTCTTGTTTTCTTTAAAATATTCCCCCTGGGGCCCTAATTTTTCATAATAATAGCGTTCCATCTCGGCCTGTAAATTGGCGGCTTTGGCCTCTTTTTCGGCTTTCTTTTCCGGGCTTAACAAAAGCGCCTGGTCCTGGATTTCTTTTACCAGGGTTTGCAGTTCCGATTGCATTTTCTGGAATTCCGTTTCATAGGCCGCCCGCAGTTCATCCGATTTTTTTTGAATCTCCTGGGCTTCCGGGTATTCCTGCAGAATGCGGTCTGTGTTGATGTAGCGAATCTTTAATTGGGCAAAGGCTGATGTGACGCCAAAGAATAAAGACAGGCCCACGATCAATGTAATTAATTGCTTGGGTGCTAATTTCACAGCTTCCTCCTATTAACATTTTCTAAACGGGTATACTTTTATTATGATAGCTTAAAATTGTCCGAATTTAAAGTGAACTTTCCATTTACCGCTGCGATTGCCGAGGTCGTCGTAGTAGTCAAATCCGTATCCGAAATCGATTCCGATAATCCCCAACAGGGGCATAAAGAGCCGCGCCCCAAGTCCTACCGAGCGGCGCAGGTCGGAGATGTTGGTCTCTTCGAAACTGCTCCAGACATTTCCGGCCTCGGCAAAGAACAAGCCAAAGATAGTGGGATTGGGCGCAATGGGGAAGCGCAATTCCGCGGTAAAGCGCGCCATCGAGCGGCCGCCCTGGCGGGGGCCTACCCGACCGTCGTCATAGCCGCGCAGCGGGTCCGAAAAACCCAGGCCCGAACCGCCCATAAAGAACAGTTCATTGGGGTTTACGTAAAAACCTTTCTCCAGCCCGGCAATACTGCCGAGTTCGTTTTGCAGGTACATGACAAAGCCGTAACGCACCGGCATGTACCATTCCATAGTAAACACATTTTTGACAAAGTCTTCGTCCCCCTGCAAGGGGCCGCCGGCAAACTTGGTGCGCAGATTATAGACGGTTCCCATGGTCGGGAATTCCGGGCGGTTGCGGCTGTCGCGGCGCATAATCTGGGTAATGCTGATCTGGGTAGAATTGCGATTGACAAACAAAAAGCGGCTGGCCAGGTCTGTGTTGCGAATATTGAATACTTCGTTTTCGGAAATCCGCAGAATCCAGTCGCCGCGGAAATAGTTGTCCGGCCAGCGAAACCGGCGACCGAGCTGAACGGTGCCGCCGCGTTCTTTGCCGTCCCAGGGACGGAACGCGCCGTTAAAACGGGTGTCGAAGATAGAGAAGCCCAGCAAGGTCGGCGTGCCGAATGCCCAGGGCTCGGTAAAGCTAAGCGAAAGATTCCGGTAAAACTTCCCGAAATCCCACTGGAAGGCCA
>JAJRYW010000675.1 GCA_024275555.1 Calditrichota bacterium
ATTAAGTAAATGGTATTGAATAAACGACACTTTTTCAGGCACTACCGGCTTCGACAAGCTCAGCCTCCTGGCTGGGACTGCTGGCTGAGCTTGTCGAAGCCAGCAAGTACGAATTGTCGTTTATTTAAGTGCAATTACTTACATTTCTGACTCGCTGCTTCATCGATTTTCTTGTAACTTTTGAAAGCGATCATCGCGGCATCGCCTGGAAAAAGGTTTTACAATTGAGCAATAACAATTTCTTCTTTTTTGGGGGACCGGTTCTGCGCTGCACAACCCCGGCAGTAAGCCGATTCTGCCAGAGAATATACCGGACAATCATCGTTTTTGCAAACTTGTGAAACGATTTTCATTGGAAAACGACGGCAGCAGAACTGCCTCGTGGAAATAATTTACTCCGGCCGGGGCGATCAGCTCTTTTTCAGGCGCTTGACCAGCTTATCGTACATTTCCCGGTAAGAAGATTTGGCAATCTGCTTGTAGAAGGAATCCCGGTAATTGCGGGCCGTGCTGACCCCGTCAACAACCATATCGTAGACTTTCCATTCCCCGTCTACCCGGTGCATCTTGTAGACGATCTCCACATTTTTCCGCCCTTTGTAGGCCGTTGTGGTCACCACAGCTTTGTCGCCGTTGATGACCGGTTTCTCATACTCAATCCGGTCGGCGCGGTAGATTTCCAGTTTCTTTACCGAGGAATTGCGGATCAGTTTCCGGAACACATCCACAAAATCCGCCCGTTCCTGCTCGGTGCGCTCTTTCCAATATTTCCCCAGGGCTAAGCGGGAGAGTTCCCGGAAATCAATCAGCCCATTGATAATATCTTTCAGTTTTTCCCGGGTGGCGTCATCGACCGTTTCACCGGCCTGGTCGAGGATTTTGCGGATGGTCTCGTTGCGGGTGCGGATCAGTTCATCCGGGGCGGGTCCGGCGCCGGCAAAGAGAAAATTCGTCGCCGTAACAATTATGAGGAATGCCAGGGTCAGCCGATACACATGACGATTCAAATACATTAATTTCGCTCCTATTCTTGGGTCATCTTCTGCGAGAACAGATCGTAACCGATTTCCTTACTCAACTCAGCAATTAACACATTATACGTAAAGATATTGCGGAGATGTTCCCCTTTCATGGAACTATTGGCTTTGTAGGCGTCGATCAGTTCCTTCACTTCCGCCAGGCCCAGGTCAAAGGACATCGACACCGATCGCAGCCAATTTCCACTGGCTTTGAGCGCCCGCCGGCTCTCGCGGAGATTCTCCTGCGCCGCCAGCAGTTCCAGGTACTTTTTCTGCACATCCAATTGGATTTTTGTAAGCAGCAAATGCTCCTGGTCCGCCAGCTTCTGATATTCGTTCTGGGCCAGGCGCACTTTGTTGCGGGTTTGGGCAAAGTTCAGGTTCATCTTTAAGCCCACCACCATGGCCGGGCGAAAAAAATTGGTGGGATTATAGACCCAGGGATTCCTGGGATCATCGCGGTCCTGGGCGTAATTATATTTGATGCTCCCGGCCAGAAAGATTTGGGGATAATACTCGCTTTGCGAGACCCCGACCAGGGCGCGCCGGGCGCCCAGGCCCGCCCGCAACTGCTGCACTTCCGGGCGGCGCTGCATGGCCAGGTTGAGGTAGATCGGCAAGCTGTCGATGGCAACCGGGGCGGGGTCCAGGTATTGCTCTTCCGGCTGGAAGTCCACCCGCTCATCCTGGCCCATGGTTGCCAAGAGCGAGGCCCGGGCAAATTGCAGACCACGCCGGGCCTCCCGGTATTTCTTGTTTATCTCGTATCGGAAAATTTGCAGCTTAAACAGGTCGTTCTGGGAGACGTCTTCATCGCCCTCATCCAGTTTTTCATTCAGTTTGTCTTCCGCCTTGCCAATTTCCTTCCGGGCGTCGTCGATTACTTCCAGGAGTTCTTGCCCCAGCAATATCCCCCAATAAAGCTTACGGGTCAGCAGGCGGATTTCCGCTTCTCTTTTCTCGAAGCCGGCTTTGCTGGCCTGCACCCCATACTCGGCCGCCTGGCGCAGGCTGCTCAGCTTGCCAAAGGTGTACAGCGGCTGAATCATACTGATCTCGGTTTCGGTAAACACGCGCAGGTCTGAGAAGCTGGTAGAAGTATCCGGCGAGGTGAGCACGCCGGTTTCGGTGTAAACCGCCCGGGCGCGGGGAATTGCCCCCCAGACGTTGCTCAGTTCAAACTTGGGAAGGATCGAGGCGTTGGCCGCCTGGCTCTGTTTAATCTGCGCCTGTTCCACGGACAATTGCGCTTCTTTCAGCAAAGGATTGTTCTGCACTGCCAGGTTTTCGCACGCCTCCAGGCTCAGCACCAGCTTGGGCGGGGTCTGGCTAAGCGCCGGTTCCCGCGGGAACATCAGGGCGCCTATACATATCCAAAATATCAGCCGATGCATTGAACCTCCGTCATCTTATTCCGCATCGAGAATTTTTTTAACGCCGGAATCCGCCTGGGCCGTCTTCAGGGCGCGGATGTCGTCATAGTCCGCATAGGCAAAAGAGTGGGTGGAGTTGGCGTCGGAGAGGATGCCGATGCCGATGGCCGTGTCCGGCGGATCGCCGCCGAAAGTGTCCCGGTAGGCCTGGTAGAGATCGAACACATAGGTGCGCCATTCTCCCAGGTGGTCGGCGCCCGACTCGGCAACCACCATCCAGGGTTTTCCGATCCCGTTGCGCAACATGGCCGAGCCGACCGGCAGGGTGGTGCTCCAGACAAATTTCACCGACACCGGAATAAGGCCCAGTTTCTTCTTGTAGGTAAAGTAAATCCCTGCGGCGCTATCGACGGTCTTGCCGTAGCGTTCATCGCCGCCCTCGGGAAGACGATGCGCCCGCCATCTGAAACTTACATAGCGGTATTTTTTCAGATTCCATTTGATTTTTTTGCCCAGTATGACCGACTCGCCCCGGTCGGTAGCGGCCAGGTACTTGTTGCCGTTTTCGATCTCCACCCGGTAGGGCTTGCGTTTTTCATTATCCTTTTTTTTCCACCCCCACCCGCGCGGAAGCTGGCCCGGGGTGCTGTCCTCAAAATCCTCCAGCACTACATAGCCGCTTTTGCTTAACTCGGCAATCAGGTACGGCAGGGAATAATCGTCGAGAAGATCATGGCAATACTTGTAATAATGGCGCATAAGGCTTTTTTTGCCAAACTTCAAATTGGTGATATTCCAGACGCCCCGGGCGTCGCGCACCAGGAATACGCGAATGTTCTTTTTTTCAGGGCTGCCGGTGAGTTGATAGTCCAGGGTGGCATTAAGGCCGTCCACCTTGTTTTTGACCAGGAGCAGTTTGCTGCCGCCGGTCAGCTTTTGCATGGCGGGTGCGGCCAGGATTTCCTCGACAATGGCAGTCGCCAACGCATCGCTAAACCGGTCTTTCATCACCGGGGAGAGTTCTGCCCAGCGCTTCGACAGGAGCGTGCGGGAAAGATTGTTCAGGGCAAATAGCTCCCGGATATAGCTCAAATAGATCGCTTTCCGCCGGGGCGGGTCAAGCGTCTCCTCCTGTGCAGCCTGCTTCCATTTCTGGAAATAAGCCTGGATGCGTGCATCGGGATTGCTCTCTTCCCCCCGGGCCGTCCCGCTTTGCCGGCTCAGCAAGGGAACGGCAATCAAAATCACCAGAACCGTAAAAAAAGATATACGCCATTTATGGGAATTGAATATGAACAGCCATCGCAATTGCATTCCACCTCCGACTTTAATCAGTCTTTCTCCCTCCTACCCTTTCTCGGTTTGCTGAGGAACTTCCAGCAAACTCGCGGGCTTTTTAATCGGTAAAATCTTTCCTTCAAACACCTGCAAGACCGCCGGGAGCACCACCACGGCAGACAGAAAGGTCGCCGCCAGTCCGATAATCGCCAAATCGCCGATGGAATTGAGGCCGGGATGACTGGCCATAATCAATCCGGAGTATCCCACAATGGTAGTTAAATTGGTCATCAGAATTGCGGCGCCGGTGGTTCTGAGCACATGATAAAGCGAGCCGCGCCCTTCTTCCCGGTAGCGATAGTAAATATGCACCCCGTTATCCACACCAATGCCGATAACGCTGGGAATGACCACGATATTGAAAAAGTTAAACTTCATGCCCACCAGGTACATCACCCCGCCCATCCACAGAACACCGATGACCAGCGGGGAAAGTACAAACAGGGCGGCTTTGATACTGCGGAAATCGATCAGCACCACCAGGAAGACCACCAGCAAGGTGACCAGCACCGCCATTCGGCCTTCCCGGGTCAGGATTACCAGCATATCCGCCAGGATAATGTTGGAACTGGAGGCGTGATAAACGCGGCCGTCTGCGGTGCGTATCACGCCCACATCATCACGGAACTTGATAGCTTCTCTGCCGTCCCGCAAGGGCACGCTGGGGTAAATAAAAACAAATTTCCCGATCTCTCCCTTTTTGTTGAGAAACTGGCGTTTATCTTTCTCCGGGAACTCATCCCAGGTAAAAGGGTGATCCACCTGCAAATATTTTTTGAATTCATCGAGGCGTTTTTTATCCTCTCCTTTCAGCACATCGGCGGCTTCTTCGTTGACCAACTTCCGGATTTTGCGGATGCGCTCCAGCCGCTCCGGTTGATCCGGCGGCACAAGGGTGCGGATGGAACGCACTGTTGCGATGGTGGGCGAGAGGGTGTCGCTGCGCATCTTCTCCCGTACGGCCGCCATGATTGCTTCCATCTCCTCATCGTTTTCCGCTAAAACCACCGCCGGCGATTCCGAGAGTTTGAAAACTCCCTTAGTCTTTTCGCTGACGATCTTGCGCTCCGGGGTGATGGCACGCAGTTCGGTAAAATCGTATTCAAATCCAACCCGGGAGAGGCCGTAGAGCGAGAACAGGGTGATCAGGGCGGCGGCCAGCAAGATGGGTTTGGCGTAGCGGAATTCCCGCGCCTCAAACTCTACCGATTTATGGGCTTTCGGCTTTACTTTAAGTAAATGGTGTTTTTCCAGGAAGATGATGAAGGCCGGCAGCACAACCACCATGGCCGCCAGGGCAAAGAGGATGCCGATGCCGGCGATAAACCCCAGGTCCGAGAAGCCCCGGAAATCCATGAGCATCAGCGAGAAAAACGCCAGCGAGGTGGTCAGGGCGGTGGTCATCAGGGCTTTGCCGGTGGTGCAGGCCATCTTTTCAATCGACGCTTCCAGGGAGAGCCCCGCCTCGCGGCTTTCCATATAGCGGGCAAAGGCGTGGATGCCGTAGTCGATCCCCAGGCCGAATAAAATCACAAACAGAAAACCGGTGATGGTGTTCAGTTCTCCCAGCACGGCGTAAGTAACGCCGAAGGTCCAGGCCAGGGAGAAGAGCAGGGTAACACTGATAAGCAGCGCCCCGAAGAGGCGGCGAAAATAAATAATGATGAGTAGGAATACCCCGCCAAGGCCGTAGTAGGCCGTGCCCAGGATGTCTTTGGAGACCACCTCAAACTCATCCAGCTTGTTTTTGAAATTTCCCCCGTAATAGATTTGGAAATCCTTCCCGTCGGAACGGGCCTGCACCCGGGCAACAACCTGTTTAACCTCGGTGATCATTTCCCGGATGAAGCCAAGATTGGCGTTGGTTTCGCTGGGAAAGATTTTCATCACTAACACGGTGCTGTCGGCGTTGCTGTAATACTCGCTGGGAATTTTTTGCCGGTACTCCTCAATCATTTTGTCGAAGGAACTGTCTTCTTCTGATTGGTCTTCATCGCCGAACAGATCCTCCACAAAGAGGGGATTAAGCTTCTGTTTTTCCCGGGCAATTTTGTCTTCCAGGCGGGCGTAGATGGTGTCCAGCTCGGCCGGCGCCAGGAACAGGAGGGCGTTTTTCTCGTAAAAGCGGACGTCGTTTTTGTAATCCACATATTTGATACGCGGGCTTTTCAGCAACTCGGCGGCAAGCTGGTCGGCAAACTTCCTGGCCGCACCAAAGTTGCTGGTCTCGATCACCAATCGAAGCTGACCGATTCCCCCCACCTCTTCCTTGATGCGGTTGAGGGCCTTAACGCTTTCGAAATTTTCCGGAAGCAGGGCGGTCAGGTCGGTTTGCAGTTTTAATTTGCTGCCGTAAAAACCGCCTATCAGGGCGGAAAGAATGGCAACGATGATAATCTGTTTGTAGTATTTTTGAATCAGGAAGCAAACTTTGTGCAGATCCAAGATGTAACCTCGTATTCAATTGCGTTCATTTTATGGTCCGGTAATCAGGCCAGGATTCGTATTCGCTGGTTAATGAGACAGATTTTGCCGTAATTTGTTCCAGACTTTTGTGCGCAGGTAAATTTCCTCCGATTCTTTCGCGCCCCAGAAGTAGAGGGCCACATAAGTCGTCAGCAGGATGACAAAAACGGCGATGGTTTCCAGGGCGGTATCGGCGCCCCACCATCCTTTTACCAGGAAGGCCGTCAAAGCGGCCGACGCCGCGGTAAAGATCGGCCATAACAGCGAATTCCCGAAGGGAAGCAGCCGCATGAATTTATAGCCATGATAGATTCGGGCAATGCTGACGCTTAGAAAAGCCAGCAGGGTTCCCACGGCGGCGCCCGCCAAACCGATCCGGGGGATCAGCAGCAAGCCGGCCAGCAAATTTACGATCATCATCATCACACCCAAACCGAAATTCAGCATTGTTCTGCCGCTCATGACCAGCAAGCTCTCCGCGGCGCTGAAACTGCCGAACAAGCCGTGCGCCAGGGCCAGGATCATCAGCGCGGGAACGGCCTGGGCAGAATGGATGTTAAAAACCGCCAGAATCTGCGCTGGGAAAAGCAGAATAGCGATGACCGGCAGGAGGCTCCCGGCCATCAGCCAGCGGGTAACCAGTTGGTAGTTCCGCTGCAAACGCCGGCGTTGCCCGCTGTGGAACAATTCCGAGACAATCGGGGCAAAAATCGGCTCTAAACCCTGCCGCACCCGTTTGATGATCGAGATGATTTCCACCGCAATGCCGTAGTACCCCGCCGAGGTGGAGTTCAGCAGCGCCCCGACCAGCATAATGTCTGCCCGGGCAACCGATAAATTGACAAAATCCGCCGCGGCAATGGGCGAGGTAAAGCGCAAGGTCTCCCGCCGGGCTTCCCGCGAGAGGGGCCTGGGCGGCCAGCCTAAGTGGGAGAATTTGCGCAGCATCACCACCAGGGCAGCGGCCGCGGCAACCACACTGGCCGACAGATGGGCCAGCGCCAGACCGGTCGCCCCCAGCTTGAAAGGGATCAGGACAAGGGCGGCAACCAGCAAAACCGCCGGCTCCAGCCCCTGGCGGATAAAGGCTTCGTACTGCATCAGCCGCAGCGCTTTGGTGGTGGAAACAAAGACCAGCGTTAAGACGATAAAGGGAATGGCCAGGGCCAAAATCCGCAGGGGAGCAATCAAGGCGGCGTCCCGGAAGATCCACCCGGCAATCAGCGGGCTGGCCAGGTAGACCGCCCCGGCAACAAAAACGCTCAACAGCGCCGCTAACTTGACATGGAAATAAAGAATATCCAGCATCTGCTGCCGGGCTTCTCCGGCCGGCCGGGCGCTTAAGCGGGCAATATCCCGCACAATGCTTTTATCGGTTCCCCACAACCCGAATTTGGAGGAGATGTCCACCGCACTCCAGGCCAGGAAATAAAGCCCCAGCGCCGCCGGGCTATAGTAGTGGGCGGCAATAAAAATGAAGAGCACTTTCCCCAGTTTTAAGATCATCCCCAGGATGTTGAAGAAGAGTCCTTTAAAAAGATCCAGGGCGTCTTGGTGATTATCTTGTCGGGTGGTCGAATTGATCATGAATTCCTATCGTATTGCAATCCTGCCTGACTGTCCCGGAGAGGCCCGGTTCCCCTGTAATGCAGAATATATACTCCGCATGGCGCCCCCGATGACAGCCCCTCATCCTCATCAATTTTGATTTTCCCGGGCGCATTTTAATGCGACGCCTGTAATTCCCCCCGGGAGAACAGTTTGCCCAGGCTTACCCAGATAAAACGAGCCACATACCATATTGCCGTAGCCGCCATCCAGACGCAGATAAGATAATAGGTTTCCCGGGGATATCCCAACAATACTCCAACCAGGAGCAGCCAGATATTGTTGTTCATCCGCGCCCCAATCAGCCGCATAAACACGTCGATTTTGCCATAGTCGTAGATTTCACGGCCGTGCACCAGCCGGAAAAGGCCCGGAACAATCCGGTGCAGCATGTAAGAAATCAGGAGCAGCAGACTGAACTGCGCCCCGGTGGAGTGCAGATTGCCGCCGGAAAAATAGTAGCCCAGGGCGATGTACCAAATCGCGTCGTAAATGGTGCCGCCGACATGATCCAGCCGG
>JAJRYW010000676.1 GCA_024275555.1 Calditrichota bacterium
ATTTCGACTTCAACGCCTACGAAACAACGTGCGACAATTGTTTTGAACTCAACGACGGAAAACCGTCAGATCACGGCATGAAGTACTGCTGCTATTGCGGCAAGCAGATACGGGAGAAGCCTTACGGAGTGACGCCATGACCGCACTGATCCTCGCCATGCTCACCCTCCCGAACTGGATACGCCCGGAATACCAGTCCCGCCTGATCGTCGCGCCGGAGTATTTCACGATCTGTTACGAACACCCGGCAGGCAAGGTATGGTGTTGGTCTGGGACGCCGGAGCAGTGGGAGAAAATATACGTAGAACAGGTTAATCCACGGAGCGGGCCGTGATTAATGATTTTTGGATGGAGGGGGGAAATGGCGACAACTCTATACAAATGGAATGAATACAAGCAATCGGTATTATTATCAAATGATGCCGCTGACAAAAAATACGGAGTTGTTAATCTTCCATCCGGGAGAGTAATCTATCGGAACTACGGACGGCAGCTAAAAAATGGTCGTGGCCTGTCTTTCATTGATATTCTTTTTATAAAGAAAGAGAAGGCCAACGACACTATCCAATATATTTTGGACGAACAATTATACGGATGCCCGATCCACGCACAAGGAGAGAATAGGGATGGCTAAATGCAACGGAGTAAGCGTCAGCGGGTATTGGCGCGGATATGGATGTGGGAATGAGGCGAAATTTACCGCCAGAGACGGGAAAGGCTATTGCCATACGCACATCGGGATAGCGGATAAAGAGCCGGAGCGATTTGACAGGGCAATCGCCGCTTTAGACAAAAAACGCCAGCGCAGGGAGGCTGTCAGAGATGATTGAAAAGCTGCTCCCGGATTTCTGCTATTCGAGCACGAGTAAAGAGTAGTGGCGACAGAGAGCACTCTTGTCAAAAACCTCATGCTTTGCGCGTCACGGCTTGGGGGGAGGTTATTTCGCAATAATGTCGGCATGGCGTGGGCCCCGGCAGGAGGCGGCGGGAATATTGTTAGGTGCGCTCCAGGGCAAAGGTACAAATCTGTAACAATCTGTCCCGGAGATGTCGTGGTTCGTAATGCCCGCCCATTGCATGCCGGGTTGTGCAAGGGATCTTCTGATCTGATCGGATGGACGCGGGTGGTAGTAACCGATCAGATGGTTGGGGATACGGTAGCAATTTTCACCGCATCAGAAGCAAAAGGCCCGCACGGGAGAGCCACCAAGGAACAGGGGAATTTCATAAAGGCTGTCAACGATAATGGCGGTATAGCAGGAGTAGTCCGTAGCGAAGAAGATTTAGTAGAACTTATGAGGCAGCGAATGTAAGCTGGATAGCCCTCCGGCGGATAGTGATTGGCGCGCACCTGTCACGAAAACGGTTTTCCCGAGCCGCTTCCGCCGGAATTTCTTCTCGGGGAGGCGATGCATTGACAGGGAAACGCCATTATGATGGACGCCAGACAAGCGGCAGAAATATGCGGAAAACCAAAACCACAAAACAAGGGCTGGATGTGCCAATGCCCGGCCCATGAGGACGATAAGGCAAGTCTGAAAATTGACGACGGGGACAAGGTTCCTCTTATCGTGAAATGCTTTGCCGGGTGTGATAACGATGATGTTATCAGGGCAATGAAATCTATCGGTGCTTGGCCGTCCGCTCCGGATGTGCCAGCAAAAGTCAGCAGAAAACAATCTTCCAAAAGCACAGCGCGGGGGGGAAAGCGGGTAAAAAAAACTGCTAAAAAAACTGCTAAAAAAATAGTCGCAGAATATGACTATGTGGACGAAAATGGCGAACTGCTGTTCCAGGCAATTCGGTATTCTCCAAAAGATTTCAGACAACGGCGGCCATCATCAAGCGGTGGATGGGATTGGAAACTTGGTGATGTAAGGCTGGTGCCATTTGCGCTCCCGGAAGTCCTCTCGGCAATTAAAAAAAACAGGGTTATTTTTATTGTTGAGGGGGAAAAAGATGTATTGGCCATGCGTGATCGGCTGGATAATGGCGGATGTGTTGCGACCTGCTCCCCAATGGGGGCAGGTAAATGGAAACCTGAATTTAACGACTACTTTAACGGCGCAATCGTTGTCGTAATCCCGGACAATGATACCCCAGGGAGGAAACATGCCGCCAATGTCGCCGATCAGCTTCGCGGGCACGCAAGGAAAGTTCGTATCTTGGAGCTTCCGGAAATCCCTGAACACTGAGATATCTGCGACTGGCTGGATGCTGGTGGGGACAAAAAAGCCCTTGACTCGCTGGTAAAGGCTGCATTTTCCGCTCCTGATGCCCCGGCTCCTGGTGCCACGGCCAAAGCTGCTCCACCTAGCCGCCCTGCCCCTCCTTTGGCGGCTTACGATGACGCGCCGCCTTTAGGCAAGCCTGACCTTGGGATCGTTGAAAAAAGCGGCGCTGTGCGCAAGCCAGAGGCCCCCGTGATCGAAAGGGCAGATCCGCCCGTTGATTCCCTGATGGCGCGGTGGAAAAAATTGGGGCTGGTGCTTTCAAACAGTGGCCGGCCAATACCAAATCTTGATAACGCACTGAAAGTTATAGAAAATCATGAAAAAATAGCCGGGAAAGTGGCTTATGACAATTTCTACGACCGGATCAGATCCAGTTGGGGCGGGGAAAGCGGGGAATGGTTTGACTGGAAGGATGTAGACACCAACCGGCTCACGCTGTTGATGCAAAGAGAACTTGGCATCAGGAACATGACTTCACGGCAAGTTCACGAGGCCGTATATACCGCAGCGTCACGAAACGTAGTATGTGCCCCGAGAGACTGGATGAGGGG
>JAJRYW010000677.1 GCA_024275555.1 Calditrichota bacterium
AAGTTATCACCCTGGTGCAGGGACGGCTCTCGGCGGGAGTGCATCAAATCCGCTGGAACGGCCGGGACGCCCGCGGTTTATCCGTAGCGAGCGGCATCTACCTGTATCGCTTGCAAGCAGGTAATTCCGTGGTCCAAACCCGTAAAATGGTGCTGCTCAAGTAATCGATCTTTGCTGAAGCGGGAAATTCCGGGCGTTTTTTTCGTGTTTTTTCGGAACAACCGCCCAATATTGAGGAACGGATTCGATCAAACCGGCGTCCTTGGTATTTTGTCCTTGCACTAAAAGGTTTAAATTTATTTAATTTGTATGTGGCTGACCGGAATTTTGCCGGGCTTGATTCGGCGCTTCATTGAACTAACCCGGCGGTAATATTTTTAGCTTGTAACCTTCAATGTCCCATTTTATCATAATTACAGTTATATTATGAAGAGAAGCGGACATGGAGGGCCCTGAGCAAAGAGACACATCGCGAACGTGGGAGAAACGGAAGACCGTATTCACCCACTAACTATAGATAAGTAGCGAGTTCGGAGAGGTAGTGGTAAATGGCGATTCGTAAACCGAAAACCGAAGAGGTGTTAAGATGAGCGACTTTATTACCAGGGCTTCTCAAGAAGTGTTGGAGCGGAACAAAATTGACCGTGATCTCTATGTTAAGCTGGATGTGAAGCGCGGCTTGCGAAATGCGGACGGCTCCGGTGTTCTGGCCGGCTTAACCAAGATTTCCAGTGTGATCGGCTCCAGGAAAGAAGACGGCAAAATCATTCCGGTAGAAGGTGAGTTGCGTTACCGCGGTATCAATATCATGGATATTGTCCAGGGTATCCAGCAGAGAAATCAGCACGGTTTTTCGGAAGCAACCTACCTGCTGCTGTTCGGCAAGTTGCCCACCGAGTCGGAACTGAACGAGTTCGAAGAATATCTCTATTCCCGGATGGAAATACCAAACCGGCTGGTAGCCACAAACATTCTGCAATTCACCAGCCCCAGCGTCATGAATTCGCTGCAGCGGGTGGTGCTGGCTCTTTATACGCTGGACGAAAAACCCGATGACACCTCCATTCCCAATGTCATCCGGCAATGCCTGGACCTGGTAGCAAAATTCCCGACGATTATTGCTTATTCCTACCGGGCGCTGCGGAACAAATTTCATGATGAGGCGCTGTTCATCAATCCGCCCAAAGACGGCTACGACATCCCGGAAAACTTTTTGCACATGCTGCGCCCGGCCAGCGATTTTACTCCGCTGGAAGCCGAGATTCTGGACCTGGCGCTCGTTTTACACGCTGAACACGGCGGGGGAAACAACTCCTCGTTTACCAGCCACGTGGTAAGCTCCAGCCAGACCGACACCTACAGCGCCATTGCCGCGGCAATTGGTTCACTGAAAGGGCCGTTGCATGGGGCCGCCAATTCCAGCGTAATGCATATGATGGCCAACATCAAAGAAAATGTCAAAGATTGGGCGGACAAAGATGAACTGAGCCGCTACCTGGAAAAGATCCTCAGCAAAAAAGCCTACGACGGCAAAGGCCTGGTGTATGGAATGGGCCACGCGGTGTATACCAAGTCCGATCCCCGGGCGATTGTGCTGAAACAAAAAGCCCGCGACCTGGCCGACGCAAAAGGACGTCTGGATGAATATAATCTTTACCTGGATATTGAAAAACTCACCCCGGGTATCTTCCAGCGCGTAAAGAATTCCGACAAGGTCATCTCGCCCAACGTGGATTTCTTTTCCGGCTTTGTTTATGATATGCTGGGCTTCTCGATAGATATCTATACGCCGCTTTTTGCCATGGCCCGCGTGGTCGGCTGGTCCGCACACCGGATTGATGAGCTGATTAACGGCGGACGCATCATCCGCCCGGCCTACAAGAGTGTCGCGGAACCGCAGGAGTATATTCCCATCGATGATCGAAGCTGATCTGCCGTTCTTTTAAAATTCCGGCCGGAGAGCTTTGCTTTCCGGCCTTTTTTTATTATTTTGTATTCATTTGGGAGTATGATTAACTTTAAAAATTCGGACCAATTACTTAAAAGAATATGCATATAGATCACCTGTTCGTCCCGGTTGATTTTAGCGAGTTCTCCGACAAGGCCGTTGAGATGGCCTTGCTGTTAGCCGAAAAGTTCGCTTCCAATATTACCCTGGCGCATGTCATTGTACTGTTTCAGGAAGAGGCCAATGAGGAAAAACGCCTGGAGCAGTACGAGGCCTTTGTCAAGGAACGGGAGGAGCACATCCATCAAAAGATGGAAGTGCAGTTCCCACGGGGGGAGAGCACCAATGTCAATGTAGATTTTGTGGTGCTGCGAGGATTTTCCCCGGCTGATTCATTATTGGAATACATCCAGGATCACCACTGTGATTTAGTGGTGATGGGCACCCACGGCCGAACCGGCCTGAAGCACTTCATCCACGGCAGTGTGGCGGAAAAACTGGTGCGGGTCTCCCCGGTTCCGGTGCTGACCGTTCATCGCTCCGTGAATAAATATGCCATCAAAAAAATTCTGGCGCCCATCGACTTTTCGGTGTATTCTCAACAGGCCATCGAACAGGCGGTTTCTTTTGCCGAACAATTCCAGGCCAAGATCACCTTTATGCATGTTGTCGAGCAGGAAATCTATCCCAGTTTTTACGACTACCCCCTGGAAATCATTCCGGAGGAAGACGAACAGATTCAACAGGTGGTGTTGAAAAACATGGAGGAATTCGTAGCCGACCAGGTTGATGAATCCCTGGTTGATGGATTTGTGGTGCAGCGCGGCGCAGCCCATAAACAGATCGTCGAATACACCAGGGAGAACCCGGTTGACTTATTGGTGATTTCCACCCACGGCCTGACCGGTCTGGATTATTTGTTGTTGGGCAGCACCGCCGAGAAAGTTATACGCTGGGCCCCCTGCCCGGTGCTAACCGTTAAACGTATGGATTAAACTATAAACGAATCTATTTGACCCAGGTAATGATCACATGAGCGACAAGACATTAGACCAACCGGACAAGAGCAATTCCGAACCGCCGGAAGCAAAGCCTCCCACTCAGATTGACGCCCGAACTAAAATTGTGGACATTCTCACCCGGGTCGAGACCAGGCAATCGTACACCGACAAACTGCTGGAACGCGAGATCGACGAATTCAGCGACGCCGACCGGGGACTAATCACCGAAGTAGTCAACGGGGTGCTGCGCTGGCAATACCGGCTGGATTGGTACCTGAGCCAACTCTATGTGGGAGAGTATGAGAATTTAATCCCGGACGTCAAAAACAACCTGCGCTCTTCCGCCTATCAATTGATGTATTTAGATAAAGTGCCGCCTTATGCGGTGCTCAACGAAGCGGTTGAGATTGCCAAAAACAAATACAATCAGAAAACAGCCAACCTGGTAAATGCCATTTTGCGCAATTTCCTTCGCCAGCAGAAAAAACTGGAGTACGTGGAATTGCAATTGGATTACCTGGACCGGCTTTGTGTCAGTTACTCCCACCCGCGCTGGATGGTGCAACGCTGGATCGAACAATTCGGAATTGACGAAACACTGGAGCTTTGCAAAGCAAACAACCGGCGTCCCAAAGTGACGGTGAGGATCAACAAGCTTTTGGCCGATGAGGAGATTTTATTCCGCTCGCTGGAAGAATACGGGGTCGCTGTGGAACGCCATCCGGATTTCCCGGAATTCTTGATTGTCAACGATTTTTCCGAATTCCGGAAAACCGATCTGCTCCGCAAAGGGTGGGTTTCGGTGCAGGATGTCAGCACCGCTTTCCCGGTCTACTTGCTGGACCCCCGCCCCTCCGAAACGGTTTTGGATATGTGCGCGGCGCCGGGCGGTAAAGCCGGATTTATCCTGGAGCGGCTCCAGGGCCAGGGGATGTTAATGGCGCTGGACAAACATGTCAACCGCGCCCAGGCGCTGGCAGAAAATCTGAAACGCTACGGGGGGGAACATTTCCTGGTTTTAGCCGCAGATGCAACCCGTCTCCCCACCCGGAAACAGTTTGACAAGGTTCTCCTGGACGCGCCCTGCACCGGCCTGGGCGTGCTCAGCAAACGCGTCGATCTGAAATGGAAACGCACCCTGCAGGACATTGAGAACATGCAGAAGTTGCAGAACGAAATGCTCAACTCCGCCGCCGGGGCGGTAAAACCCGGCGGGCTTTTGGTCTACAGCACCTGCACCATCGAACGGGAAGAGAATGAGGAAGTAATCGAACAATTCCTGGGCCGGCGCCCCCAGTTCCGGAAAGAATCGCTGGAAGAAATCGTCCCGCACAAATATTTGTGGGACAAAGGCTCCATCCGCACCTTCCCGCACAAACACGGTATGGACGGCTCCTTTGCGGTGCGGTTGCGGAAGACGGAATGATGGGTATATCACATTCGTAACCGATCAGGGTGTATCGACTAAGTGCTTTCGCACCTTATTGTCTCGGGCCGGGGAACTGTCTCTGGCAGAGTAAATCGACATCCCTCTCGCCCGGGATAATCGATTGAGACCCCGAAAGGGGCTATGCTTTTTCCGAGACTGCGCTCGCAAAAAGAGGCTTCTCCGAAACCGTTGATCTACGATTTACGAATAGCGATTGACGATTTGAAATTCAATCGGAAATCGCCAATTGAAAATCATTTATTAAATCGACGTTACTATTCAGCAAGACATTGATTGGCGGCTAGAACTAGCTGCGCGCTGATTTCGTTTTGGGCAAATAAATCTTTTAATGCTCGAAATACATTGATGTCTTGTTTGCGTGCGGTG
>JAJRYW010000678.1 GCA_024275555.1 Calditrichota bacterium
AAAACGGTAGATATAGCCGCCGTTTTCAAAAACAATGGCCTCTTTCCCGGCCGAGGGGAATTTGATGTCAAAATCGGTGAAGTGAGTGAGCTGGCGGGTTTCTTTGTTGGTCAGGTTATACACATAGAGATTCATCCGGTTGTCGCGGTCGGAGAGGAAATAAATATTGTCCCCGATCCACATGGGGATAATATCCTGGGCGGGGTTGTTGGTGATGTTCTCGATCTCGCCAGTGGCCAGGTCGAAGACCCACACATCGTCGGCCATGCCGCCCCGGTAGCGCTTCCAGGTGCGGAACTCCCGGAAAACCCGGTTGTAGGCCATCTTTTGATCATCCGGGGAGAAGGAGCAAAAGCCGCCCCGGGGTACCGGAATCTGCACCGGCAATTCTCCCTCCACGGAAACGCTGTACAACTGACCGATAAAACTGTTAAAAGAGCGCATCCGGGACCGGAAGACAATCTCCGGGCGGGTGTTTTTCCAGGTCATGACAATGTTGTTCGGGCCCATGCGGTCGGCGACGTCGTCGCGTTTTAAGGTGGCCGTATACGTCAGCCGTTGCGGAACGCCCCCATCGGCGGGCATCAGGTAGACCTCCGTATTGCCGTCGTACTGGCCGGTAAAAGCCAGCCACTCGCCATCGGCGGAAAAGCGGGGAAACATTTCGTAGCCCACATCGTTGGTCAGTTTGCGGGCCGCCCCGCCGCTGTTGGGTACGGAATACAGATCGCCGGCATAAGCAAAGACAATCTGCCGGCCGTCAGTGGCCGGAAAACGCAGCAGACGGGCCTCATCGTCCGCCCGGGCCGGGTTAAAAAGTAGTAGGAACATTAAGAATAAAAATGCAGGAACATGCTTCATGGCGCCTCCATGACTAATAAGTGGTTTGGGGAATTAAACATCCGATACTACTGATCTCCGTTGTGAAAGTTTCCATATCTCTGAATCACATCGCTTGATTTCCGGCGACGGCCGGAATATGTTTGGACATGGCCAATAATCAAAGCATATTGTGATGACCGGGAGCGTTTCTTCCCCCCTTTCCGCACCAGCGCACCGGCCGTTGAGAATTCTCCGGCAGGATGCGTACTATATTGCGGTGGATAAACCGGCGGGTGTTCATGTGCATCACACTCCTTTATCCCCGCAAGAGGACAATGTAATGCGCATCCTGCGCGATCAGCTGGGGCAGTGGGTCTACCCGGTGCACCGGCTGGACCGGGCCACATCCGGGGTGTTGGTTTTCGGCCTGAGCAGCGAAGCCGCCCAACGGCTGGCGCAGTTGTTTAAAGAGCGACAGGTGCGGAAGTGCTACTGGGCGGTGGTGCGCGGGTTTATTCACTCCCGGGGGGTGATCGACTATCCCTTGCGGGAGGAAAAGCACAAACCCCCGGCCTCCGCCCGCACCCGCTACCGCCGCCTGGGCAAAGTCGAGCTGCCCATCCCGGTGGGGAAATTTCCCACGGCGAGGTACTCCCTGGCAGAGATAATCCCGGAAACCGGGCGCAGGAATCAAATCCGCAAACACTTTGCCCACCTTTCCCATCCGGTCATCGGCGACGTCAGCTACGGCGACGGGCGGCACAACCGGCTTTTCCGGGAGCAGTTTAATCTGCACCGCCTGCTGCTCTTCGCTCTCTCGCTCAACTTCGAGCACCCCTTTTCCCATGAGCAGATTTTTATCGAAGCGCCGCTGCCGCCGGAAGTGATCGACCTGTTCAACCGTTTTGCCTGGCCGCTGCCCGAATCTCCCACAATCGCCGGGGAGTGATTTGCCTACACTTGACAGAGCAGTCGGGGATTGATTGTTTTGGGGGCCTTTCGCTTTTGGCCCTTGGCTTTGGGCATGTGGTTTATAACTTGACACTTGTCACTTGTCACTTGTCACTCGTCACTTTCCACTCACCACTCACCACTCACCACTCACCAAATTTAACTCACCTCCATCAATTTTCAGATCAGGGAGCGTATAAAGCGGGTCATCAGCGACAAGACCTTTTCACGGGCCTGGAAGTGGGGCACATGCCCGGCGCCCGGCAGCAGGCGGGTTTCCACCGGGCCGGAGACCCCCGCGGCAATTGCTTCCACCTGGGCCGCTGTGGCATACTCATCCTCCGCTCCCTGGATCACCAGCAGCGGCGCGGTAATCCGGCCCAGGTAAGACTCGATATTCCAATCCCGAAAACCGGGGTCCAGCCAGGTTTCCGACCAGGCCCGGAAGACCGAGTCGGTTTTTTCCCCGTGATAACGGGATAATCTGCTTTTCAGGTTTGCTTCCCGGAAGTTGCGCACCGCTTCCCGAACCCCCTCCAGGGTGGCCTCTTCAACAAATACATGGGCTGCTTCCGTGATCACCCCGGCGGTCTTTTCCGGAAACTCCGCCGCAAAGAGCAAGGCAATGCTCCCGCCGTCGCTATGGCCAACTAAGATCGCCTGCCCGATGGCCTGGTGCCGCAAAAGCTCCGGGAGCGTCTCAAAGGCTTCATCATGAAAAGCGGTTAAGGGGCGGGGCAGGCGCAGCGGCTCGGATTTGCCGTGCCCCTGGCGGTCGTAGACCAGGGCGGGGAGCCCGGTTTCTGCCGCCAGGACGCCGGGGATATCCCGCCACATTTCGATGCATCCCAGGCCTTCATGCAGAAAAACCAGGGTGGGCAGTAAAGTTTCCCGGTTCGATGCGCCCGGGCGGATTCGCTGGATGCGCAGCCGTTTTCCGGCAACGCGGAGAAAGTGTTCGGATTTTTGGCAACCTGTCATCGCTTCCCGGGATTTAAAATGAAGAGCCCAATTTAGGAAAACGATCAGCGCACCACAAGCACGATTGAAACCGCTGTAATATCGGAAGCGGCGGTCCCGGCGCGCATGGTGACCCGGTGGGTTCCGAGGCGCATATTGTTGACAATGCAGGTCTCCCCAACGCCGACAACGCCATCCATACTGGAGGTCCACAGCAAGTTGGGGCCGACAATGGGATTCCCCTGGCCGTCCCGGGCAGAGCCGCTAAAGGTCACCGGCTCCCCGTGGCGCACCTGGGTGTGGGTGGTGGGAGCCAGGATTTCCGCTTGTACCGGCGTGCTGAAAAGCTCGACAAACAAGTCAACAGCAGCCCGGGCGGTTTGGCCGTCAGGCCCCCGGGCAACCAGGGTCAACCGGTGCAGGCCCGGGGTTAATCCGCCCGGCTCAATCCGGCCGCCGTTGCCCAAAACTTGATCCAGGGTCGATTCCCAGTACAGGGAGATGTCGGCCGTAATCGGCTGACCATTGGAATCAATGGCCTGGCCCTGCAACCTTGCCAACTCATTTGATTGAATAACTTTCCCGGCCGGGGGCTCGCTGATCCGCACTGTCATCCCGTTGCTGCGGGCCCGGATTTCCAATAGTTGGCGGACTTGCGCTTTTTCTCCATTTGGCCCGGTCGCCTCCAGGGTGATGGCGTGAGCGCCAGGGCTCAAGCCATTGCGGTTAAAATGCGCGCCCAAGCCGATCAGGCCGTCCCGGTCGGAGCGCCAAACCAGGCTTTCCCGCTCCAACTGGGTATTCCGGCCCAGGATGGCCGTACCGCCGAATTCAACCAGGTCGTCCTGGGCGGCGACAGCGCCGTCGGCCGGCGTGTTGATTTCTACGGTTATATCCTGCGATGGCGGGAGAGTATTAGCGGTGATATCTCCCTGGTTGCCGGAACAGGCTGCCAT
The DNA here is from genome assembly GCA_024275555.1 of Calditrichota bacterium. Taxonomy (GTDB): domain Bacteria; phylum Calditrichota; class Calditrichia; order RBG-13-44-9; family J075; genus JAJRYW01. The sequence continues at coordinate 3,690 of JAJRYW010000678.1, forward strand.
AAGCAGGGCCGCTATCGCCGCCAGGAGCATGGCGCAGCTTGCAAAACGATATTTCATAACAAAACTCCAGGGTGTGGCTGTTGAGGTGACGATGAGCTGTTTAAGGCTTTCGGCATAATCAAAGTGGATATGATCACGAAAGTATCACTTTTTTAACTTAAAACTGTATTTTTTTATCTCGGCGAAATGGGAAGATCAGAAACATTTACCGACAACCTCCGTCTCTCCACGCGTAGCAGTTTAAACCCCGGTGAAACTGTCATGAACAGATACAGTCACTTTTACTTACCAATGATGCTGATCATCGCCCTTTCCCCGCTTTTGGCCCAAACCGAATTGGTTCGGCTGGAAGATATCGAACCGGAAGAGATCGCCGTAGCCGGTTTTCAATTAGACATGGAGCAGGAACTGCAAATCGAGGCGATCGGCGCCCACCGCCGCTTCCGGCGCCACTCGGTTTCCAACGCCCGGATTGCCCCGGTGCGGGATTGAGCAGATGCGAACGTCGAATTCTCGATAAAACAAGACACCGAGGTGCGTATCTATGCCCTGGGAGAAGGCCGCACCGGCCGGATGTTCGACTACGCCTGGATCGAAGACGCCCGCAGCGGCAAGGCGGCCTGGGAAATGACCTATCGCAAAACCGGGCACGCCGGAGGCGCCCGCAAAAACCGGGTCTTTGATGATGTCATTATGCTGAAAGCCGGAGAATACCTGCTTTGTTACGAAAGCGATGATTCTCATTCCTTTAAAAACTGGAACGCCGCCCCTCCCCGGGACCGGGGAAATTACGGCGCGACCATTTACAGAGTTGAAAAATAGCCTCAGCAATACGAATCACGAGTTGAAAATTTGACGCAGAATACCGCTGAGACCATTTTTATATGCCCGGAATTCTTGACGCTTTAAATATCTCTTCACGATTTTCTGGTTTTCTTTTCACTACCGGGATGAATGAGGAGTTAGGCGGATCGGCTCTTATTAGACCTTATTCCAAACTAAGTTTATATTATTACATAACTTATGTCATTTTGAACGGAGAGAAATCTGTTAACACTCAAAACTTTATCTTTAATTTACAATTATTTCAGCAACTTTAATGTCGAATACACACAGATTTCTCTTCCCGGCAAACCGGGATTCGTGGCAACGCCATCCCGTCGGGAAAATGACAGTGGTTTTTTAAAGTTAATAATTACAGTTCTTTAAAAGGTAATAATGTCTATTGTTTTTCAACAATTTTCAGCGTTTCTCCGTCTACTTCAACGTTTCTCAGCGTCAAATTTTCAACTTGTGATTGACATTGGCAATAAAATGATAGCAACAATGATGCAACCCGGCTTGAGGGACTGCAATAGACATTATTACAAACTAAGTTTATATTATTACATAACTTATGTCATTTCGAACGGAGAGAGAAATCTGTTAACACTCAAAACTTTATCTTTAATTTACAATTATTTCAGCAAATTTAATGTCGAATACACACAGATTTCTCTTCCCGGCAAACCGGGATTCGTGGCAACGCCATCCCGCGCCAACGGCGC
>JAJRYW010000679.1 GCA_024275555.1 Calditrichota bacterium
AAACTGCAAAAAGGCGAATCGACCTTGCTGGTGACCAGTTCGGCGCCCAAAGAAGGGAAATCCACTACCATTGCTAACCTGGCCATTACCATGGCCCAGATGGGCAGCCGTATCTTGCTGGTAGACACCGATTTGCGCCGGCCGGTGGTGCACTCCATTTTTAATCTGAAGAAAGACAAAGGAGTTACCAACTTTCTGCTGGGCAAGATGACCTTTCATGATGTGATCAAACCGACCTTTGTGGATAATCTCCGTATTTGCACCTCGGGGCCGTTGCCGCCCAACCCCTCGGAACTGTTGGCTTCGGACGAGATGAACGAGTTTATCGAGTTGGCCAAAGCGGAATTTGACGTGGTGCTGTTTGACAGCCCCCCGATTATTGCCGTGACCGATGCCGCCATATTGAGCACCAAAGTGGACGGGGCCATTCTGGTCATCAAAGCCCATCAAACCCAACGAAATGCCGTGAAGCGAGCTATGACGCTCCTGGAAAACGTCAGCGCCAATATTGTGGGGTGTTTATTGAACGGCGTGAATGCCGAACGGGCCTATGGATCTTATTATTACTATCACTACTACCATTATTACAGTTACTACGGACACGATCTGAAACGACGCAAGAAGTTCAGCTTCATGAATAAAGGATAGAGGAGAGCCGATGAAACTGACCATTATCGGAACCGGCTATGTTGGGCTGGTTGCCGGAGCCTGCTTTTCCGAAAGCGGGAACCATGTTATTTGTATGGACAAGGATGAAGAGAAAATCAGGAAACTCAATGAGGGGATTATTCCTATTTACGAGCCGGGGCTGGACCTGCTGGTGCAGCGGAATCAAAGCAACGGCCGTTTGCAGTTTACCACGGATATGGCCGAAGCGGTGCAGAAATCCGATGTTATTTTTATTGCCGTGGGAACCCCGCCGGATGAGGACGGCTCGGCAGACCTGACCCATGTGCTGGCCGTGGCCGAGGCCATTGGGAAACACATGCCCTCCTATCGCATCGTGGTTAATAAAAGCACCGTGCCGGTGGGAACCGCTGACAAGGTGCGCGAGGTGATCAGCCGCCAAACCGAAATCCCCTTTGATGTGGTGTCCAATCCGGAATTCCTTAAAGAAGGCGCCGCGGTGGATGATTTTATGTACCCGGACCGGGTGGTCATCGGAACCGGCAATCCCAGGGTGGGCGAGGTGATGAAAGAACTCTACTCCCCCTTTGTGCGCACCGGCAACCCCGTCATCATCATGGATGAACGCAGCGCCGAGATTACCAAGTACGCCGCCAACGCCATCCTGGCCACCAAAATTTCCTTTATGAATGAAATTGCCAATCTTTGTGACCGCATTGGCGCCGATGTGGAAATGGTGCGCAAAGGGATTGGCTCCGATAAGCGGATCGGCTATTCGTTTATATTCCCGGGAGTAGGCTACGGCGGCTCCTGCTTTCCTAAAGATGTCAAAGCAATTATCCGAACCGCCCAGGAGCATGATTATGAACTGAAAGTGCTCAAAGCCGTGGAAGAAGTGAATCGGGAACAAAAGCTGATCCTGATCCCCGCCATCCTCAAGCATTTTCAGGGCGATGTTTCCGGAAAAACTTTCGCAATTTGGGGACTCAGCTTTAAACCCAAAACCGACGACATGCGCGAAGCGCCGGCCATCGAGATTATCCGGGCCTTGCATCAGAAAGGAGCCAAGCTCAATGCACATGACCCCATTGCCATGAACGAGGCGCGACGCCTGGGACTGGAAAAATATGTAACTCTTTACGATGACTATTATGAAGCGATCAGAGATACCGATGGTGTAATTTTAGTGACCGAATGGCTGAACTACCGCGAACCGGATTTCGAGATGATGAAGCAACTGCTGCGGGAGCCGGTTATTTTTGACGGACGGAATGTCTTTAGCCCGGCCAAGGTGAAGGAGTTGGGCTTTACTTATTATGGAATTGGAAGACGTTAATAATCTGATGGGAAAACTGTTAAATTAGGGAGAGAGAGTGCAATGAGTCTACTGCAAAAAATTAAAGATCATGAAGCAACGGTTGGGGTGGTTGGGTTAGGCTATGTGGGGCTGCCGCTGATCCTGGAATTTGTGGAAGAAAAGTTTCCCACGGTGGGTTTTGATATCGATCAGAAAAAAGTGGATGCGCTGAACAGCGGTAAATCCTATATCAAGCACATCAATTCGGAGCGCATCCAGGAAGCGGTGGAGAAAAACCTGTTCCGCGCCGCCAGCGATTTCAGCAAGCTGGGCGAAGTGGATTGTATCCTGGTGTGTGTGCCCACACCGCTCAACAAACACCGCGAGCCGGACATCTCCTATATTGTCAACACCTCCGAGACGATTGCCAAATATCTCCGTCCCGGTCAGTTGGTGATCCTGGAAAGCTCTACCTTTCCGGGCACCACCGAGGAAGTGATGCGGCCCATTTTAGAAAAATCCGGCCTGGTTTGCCATAAGGATTTTTACCTGGCCTTTTCCCCGGAGCGGGAAGACCCCAATAATCCCAAATACACCACCCGCACCATTCCTAAAGTGGTTGGAGCGAACGATCCCACCACTCTGGAATTGACCAAAACGCTTTACGACCAGATTATTGTCAAGACTGTGACCGTGAGCAGCAGCCAGGCTGCCGAGGCCACCAAGTTGCTGGAAAATATTTTCCGCAGCGTCAACATTGCCATGGTGAATGAAATGAAAGTGATCCTGGACCGGATGGGCATCGACGTCTGGGAAGTCATCAACGCCGCTTCGACCAAGCCGTTTGGATACATGCCTTTCTATCCCGGGCCGGGCCTGGGCGGGCACTGTATCCCCATCGATCCGTTCTACCTGACCTGGAAAGCGCGTCAATACGACATCAGCACCCGCTTTATTGAATTGGCCGGAGAAGTCAATACCGATATGCCCTACTATGTGGTCAGCAAGGTGGCCGACGCCCTGAACGATCATCGCAAGAGCCTGAAAGGTTCCAAAGTTTTGATCCTGGGCATGGCCTACAAGAAGGATATCGATGATCTCCGCGAGTCGCCCACGCTGAAGCTGATCGAAATTCTCAGCAAGAAAGGCGCTTTTGTGGATTACAACGACCCGTTGATTACCGAACTCTACCCCATGCGCCATTATGACTATGAGCATAAGAGTGTGGAATTGACCCCGGAAATTCTGTCCGGCTACGATGCCCTGCTGATTTCGACCGATCACTCGGTCTACGACTGGAATATGATCGTTGAGCATTCCAAAATCGTGGTGGATACCCGGAATGCTACCGCCAATGTGAAGGCACACCGGGAAAAAATTTATAAAGCCTGAGTGATTTTTTTAGCTTACATGCGTATAAAAAGGCGGTCGTTGAGACCGCCTTTTTTTTGGCAAAATCAGTTTGATCCGATTCAGCAAGGGTGTACATTTTTTTATGCTCAAAAAGATGAAACTCTGGCTCATTACTTTTATTGCAGCAGCGCTGCTTTTAACCGGCGTTACCATTGCGCTTTATTCCTACACCACGGTACTGGACAAGGCGGTTATTGGCCTGATTAACCAGCTGAGCAGCGACGATCTGCGAATTTCTTTTAAAAAGATGAGCGGCAATTTGGTGGGGGGAGTGCGCCTGGACCAGGTACAGGTGATCCTGAAGGAAGATACTCTCTCCTGCAAGCGGATTGAGCTGGACTATTCTCTGATGGATATTCTCCACAGTGAATATCGAATCGAGCGGTTGATTCTCTATAAGCCCAAATTAATCTTCCACGTCGGCAGGCAATCGGTTAGCCCGGAGCCTTCCCTGCCGATCGACTCCCTGCTGAATCAGTTCGATTTTCAGGCGCTGCCGCTGATCGACATCAAAGAACTGATCGTGCGCGACGGAGAAATACTTGTCCGGCGTAATGGGGCGGTTGAGCGTTTTGAAGACATCCAGATCGGCTTAAGTGCGGAAATTACCGAGCGCAAAGTGGAAGTGCGGCCCCGTTATATCCGCGCCAATTGGGTTAACCGGGACCTGCCCATCGAGAACATTTCCTTCCAATTATTGGGAAACAAAAAGCGGATTGCGCTGAACCAACTGGAAGCGCGCATTCCCCACTTAAAATTAGTCGGGCACGGCGAGGTGGAGTTCTCTCCCCGCTTTCAGCTTCGCCTGTTTGCCGACACCACCCGCCTGGAACTGCCGCTGATCCGGGCGCTCTACCCGGAGGTTCCCTTTCAACAGGGCTATGTGAAATTGTACGGCTCCTTTTTGGGGACGCCCGGGAATTTCTTTGGAGATTTCTACCTTGGAGCGGAACTGGATAGCCTGGAAATCAAGTCGCTGCACACTCGCTACTCGCGGCAAGGCGACGACTACCGGCTGGATTCACTTCGGCTGGAGTCCAATTTCGGCCGGCTGAGCGGAACGGTGGAATTCAACAACCGCCGGGAAGTTGACGCCGATCTGGTCGTGGATCGGTTCAATCTGAGGCGCACCGGTTTCAGCGATCTGGAGACGATGCTCAATGGCCGCGTGCAACTGCGTTTCGTGGATTTAAACCCGGAACAAATCAGCGGGCGGGCCGGGATAGAACTGGTCGACAGCCGTATTGACAGGGCTCGTTTTGACACCCTCAGCATACAGCTCAGCGCCAAACGCGGGGAATGGACCCTGCATTCCCCGTCGCGGGTGGTCTTCGGGCCTCAGTCGAACATCGCTTTCCACGGGGGACTGAGCCGCGACCGGCAGATCGATCTGACCGTGGAGACAACTGAAAATCAACTGGATCAACTCTTCAGCGATTTGCAGATGGAGCAGTTCGGCGGCGCCGGAGAGTTTCGCCTGCACATTTCCGGGCCGGTGCAGAACCCGCATGTAAAAGGCCGGCTTTATGTGGATAGCTTAACCATCGGCGCATCGGTGGTTTATGGGATTGACGGCCAGATCGACCTGAAAAATGTGCTGGAAGGACGCCGGGGCGATCTCTCCCTGGAGTTGGCCACCGGCTTTGTCAACGATGTCTTCTTAACCTCCGGAGAGTTGGATGTTAAATTTCAGGATAACCGCATTTTTATCGATCCCTTCCAGTTTTACAGTGAGGAGAATTTTGTTCAGACCCGGGCGGTAACCACTTTAAATGGAAGCGATTTGGAACTGGTGGTCAATGAATTTAAAATCCGCTATAACGATTATGATATCCATAATCCGGCGCCCCTCAAAATCCACCTGCGCTCCGATTCGGTGTTGGTTGAAGAATTCCGGCTGGTTAGCAGCGACTCCGGTTTTGTGGAAGCGGGAGGGCACCTGGCCCTGAACGGGGAGAGCTATTTCAACGCCGAGGTTAGCCATCTCCACCTGGCCCCATTTAACCAATATTTTTATTGGGATCATATCCTGGAGGGGCGGGCGGACGCCCAGGTGGAAATTTCCGGCGCGATGGACAACCCGGAGGTGCTGGTGTTCCTGGGGTTAAATGACCTCTCCATCAATGGTAATTTTTTAGGCAAACTGAGCAGCGAAGTGCTCTACCGCGACAACGCTTTGGGGATCAACTTTTTCGACTTCGAGCGCGACAGCAGTTCTTATTTAACCATCAACGGCGCCGTGGATGTAAGCCTGGTGCGCGATAGCGCTCATACAGCTATCTCCACGGAAATCCCGCTGGACCTCAACCTGGTGATGGCCAATTTCCGTTTGCAGGATTACGCCTTCCTCTATCCCACCAACTACCCCCTGCAGGGAAGTATCTCGGGGCGATTGGACCTCAGCGGGAATCTTACCCATCCCCGGGGAACCTTTAACCTTTCCGGGGAAGAAATCCGCTACCTGGATTACTATTTTCCCTCGATCCGGTTAGACGGCCGCCTGAGTCCGGATCAGATTCGCCTGGATATGGGTGTCGTGAATTTTAACCACACCATCATCAAGCTGAACGGGGAGAAGGCGATCCGCTGGGATGTCAATCACCCGGACAGTCTTTTGTCGGATAAACACTTTCGCCTGCGGGCCAAAATTGACGAGGACAGCCTGAATTTCCTGGGTGCGGTGAATCCGGAATTGGAACGGCTGACCGGAAAAATTCAGGCTGAGGCGTTGTTGGAAGGGGATTATGATCAGCCGCGGCTAAGCGAGGCGGAGATTCAGGTGCAGGACGGCCGGCTTTATCTTGCCAAATTGCAGAACAGCATCGATGAGGTGCAATTGCGCGCCCACCTGGAAGGTCCCCGCCTGGTTTTGGATGAATTTAGCGCTCGCTCCCCGCGCCAGCAGTTTAATCAAACCATTTTTCAGCGACTGCTTGCCTCGGTAACCCATATCTTTTTTCCGGAGAAGCAGCGCGGAGATATTAAGGGCAGCGGCTGGGTGGATTTATCGATTCTGAATCGTCCCAAGATCAACCTGGAGTTTTCCCTGGACAACACCTATTTCGATTACTTCCTGGAGAACACCCGGATCGTGGTCAGCTCCGATAACCTGACCATCGCCGGCCGGGACACCTTGCTGATTGCCGGGGATATTTTAATCAACCAGGGGGAAGTGGAACTTGATTTTGCCGAGTCGGAGAAAAATCTGCTGTTAAGCACCGCCCTCCGGGAAGAGCCGCCCTTTTTGCAGTATAACCTGGGGGTCGAAATTGCTCCCAATTTTTATGTGCGCAACACCGAGACGTTGAACGCTTTCGATCTGAAACTTTCCGGGCGCTTGCAGGTGCTCAAAGAACCGCGCGGGCTGATCGAAATGTACGGAGCGCTCCAGAGCGACGGGAAATACTTTGTCCAGGGCGAGGATTTTAAAATCCGGAATGGTAAGATTGATTTTATCAATCCCAAAGAACTGCCGCAAGTGAACCTCTACGCCCAAAAGCAGAAGAACAACCTGCTCTTTAACCTGCGGGTAACCGGCCCCATCGATGCGCCGGAAAAGGAGATTACCATCCAGGATGAGCAGGGGAATACCCTCAGCGTGCCGGATGTGAAAGATCAAATTGCCTTGCTGCTGTTTGGAGTGCGCTTTAATGAACTGGACACCAATACCGAGTCGCTCTTGCTTTCCAAAGGAGAGCAGGTGGTTACCCAGGCGGTTATTGCCCGGATCGAGAAAGAAGCCCGCAGTTTTACCGGCCTGGACCAGGTGCGCCTGGATGGGCAGGTTAATTTTTTCAGCAGCCGCCTCAATCAACCTTCCAGCATTGCCCTGGGAAAGTATTTAACTTCGAAACTGTATTTGGAATATAAATCGCAACTGGTTTCCGCCGGTGTGGACGCCCATCGGGCTGATGTAGCCTGGGAAGCCGGCAACCAAATTTACCTGGAATATCGTCTCAACCGGCACTGGTCCTTTACTACGACCTTCCAACGAACTGAAGAGGGAAATGAGAGAGTTAAGCTGGATATTAGCTGGAAAGTGGAATTTTAGAGCGGTTCTTCTGGCGCTGGTGATCGGAATAATCTGCCTGCCCGCCCACGCCCGGGCCGGCTCCAAGCTGAAGGTGGAGAAGATTGTCTTTACCGGCAATCACTCCATCCCGGAGAAGACCCTCAAATCCATTTTAAAATCCCGCGAGAAAAAAGAATTCAATCCCCGTTTTTTTAAGCTGGATCGGATTCTGCTGAGCAACTATTACACTTTGCGCGGTTTCCGGGACGTCTATGTTTCCGGCAAGGTAACCAAGACCGGCAACAAAGTTGTTCTGGAGTATATCATCCGGGAAGGGATTTCCTTTAAATTTAACCAGCTTAAGTTTGTCGGGAATGAGCAGTTCTCATCGGCGCAACTCCGGGAATATTTCCGGATTCGGCCCGGTCAGCCTTATGAGCGGCCCGCCATTGAGCAAGGGCTGAACGCTGTGGAAAATCTCTACCTGGATAATGGCAAACCCTATGTGCTGGTCAACGACCGGGAAGAGGTGGTCGACGACTCGCTGGTCAATGTGATCGTTTACATCCAGGAAGGGGAAACGGTGCGCATTGTGGATATGAAGTACGAGGGAAAAAAGCTGGCCAAAAGTTTTCTGATCCGCCGGGAATTGGAAATTCACAAAAACGACGTCTATTCCCGCAAGAAAATCGAGACTTCGCAGCGCAATATTTACAGCACCGGCCTGTTCAAGTTTGTGCATTACCGGCTTGCGCCGGTAAACGATGACCCCACCCGGGTCTTGTTGGTTTGGGAAGTGGTGGAGCGGAAACCGGTTTGGCTGGCGTTGCGTTTCGGGATCGGCCGGCAGGGCGGGGAAACGGCCAACAACGCCACCACTTTTGATATCACCGCGGAAGCCGGGCATCGCAATTTGTTTGGCACGGCCCGGCAGATTTCTTTTAAAGTTGTACCTTCTTTTTTCTACGGCAGCCCCGGCAGCGACGCCCCCAACTCTTTTACGCTGTCGCGGAACTATTACAGCTTTACCTATGTAGAGCCGTGGGTGATGAATACCCGTACTCCCGGCGTATTCAATGTCTCCTATTCCGATGAGAAACCGCCGGTTTCCCCCCAGGAGTTGAACATCCTGAGCGCCTCGTTTAACATCAGCCATATTTTTGAGAATTATTGGTCCTACAAGGCGGGCGTATCCCTCCAGCGGGTGCGGGCCCAGGCGCGTTCTATCCTGGAAGAGGTCTCGCAGGGGCGGGACCTGATTTATGCCCTGAGCATCAACCCGGTGCGGGATAAACGGGATAATCTGCTCAACCCCCATCGGGGACACCTGACGGAGTTCAGCAACAAATTTGTATATTCCACCTCTCCCCGGACTATCTCCGGCCGGGAGACCACGGTGCGGAACACCTTTTATAAGCTGGTGATGCAGTGGAGCCGCTACCAGCCCTTCCGGTTTAAACGCCGCTGGACCCTGGCAACCCGGGTAAGAACCTCCGGCATCTTAGAGGCCGGCGGCCGCAAACTCATCGATGATATTCCTATTACCGAGCGCTTCTACCTGGGCGGCGGCTCCTCTATCCGCGGCTATAAAGAGCAATTTATCGGCCGCCGGGACACCCTCTATACCGATACCGGGGAGATTAAGGATATTATCCCCAAAGGAGGGAAGTTTGTTCTGCTGGCCAACGTAGAGTTGCGTATTCCCTTGTTTTGGCTGTTCTACGGAGAAGTCTTTGTCGACGCCGGTAATTTGTGGGAAGAACTCGAACAGATTCGGCCGGCGGACATAAAAGCTTCCACCGGCCTGGGATTGGCAATTGTGACTCCCTTCGGCCCGATCCGCTTCGATTACGGGTTTAAACTGTTCCCGGAGAAGGAAGAATCCGCCAGCAATTTTCATATCGGAATTTCTTTTGCTTTTTAATTCCCCGGGGCGCCTCCCTGTTCATTCCGTCTATGTTGGGCTGTTAATACGAATCGCGAGTTGAAAATTTGACGCTGATAAACGCCGAATGAGGCAGAGAAATGCTGAAAATTGTTTTATAGACGCGTGAATAAATTCGAGAAGACTGCCGGTTTTCCGGTAGCCGCATTCCGGGTAATCGGAATGCGGCTACCGTGGCAATCTATATTCGCGGATTAATTCACGCGTCTATAATTTCTATCTTGTTGGAGAGAATTATCGTCTACGTATCACTGTCAAGCTGAAGCTTGACACTCCTACCGGTTAAGTTTGTTTTTCCGGATTCAGACGCGTGCGGCTACTCATTAACATTACGAGCAGGAGTGCCAAACTTCAGTTTGGCCGTGTAACTCGTAAGATTGTCTTGAGGATGCACCAGGAGTGCCAAACTTCAGTTTGGCCGTGATAATAAAGACGTGTGAATAAATTCGAGAAGACTGCCGGTTTTCCGGTAGCCGCATTCCGGGTAATCGGAATGCGGCTACCGTGGCAATCTATATTCGCGGATTAATTCACGCCTCTATAAATCAAACAGTCGATCCGGTCAAGTCTCCCCATCCTCCCTCTTCTAAGAAAAAAGGGAGAAAACCCGGGCGTGATTTTACAGTCATCGATTGTTCCGGTACCTAAAAAATCTTTTCTGTGGAAATCTGCGGATATCAGCGGAGTTCGGGAAGCAGAAAAAGTGCTCCGCTCAACGCCGGAAGCCGCCGCGGCCGCGCTGCCCTTGTCCCATTTGATCTTTCATCTGTTGCCGGCGCTCTTTTTTAATCTCATCGTAGAGCCTTTTTTGTTCATCGCTCAGCAATTGTTCAATCTGCTTATCCTGCCTCTGCATTATCTGGCGCATCGCGCTCATCTTTTCCCGGCGATCCAGGCTGCGGCTGCGTACATTTTGCATCTGCTCCCGGCTCTGTTGCAGGATTTTTTCCACCAGCAGAGCCTGCTCGCCGGTTAACCCCAGGCGGGTTTGGAGTTCGTGCGCCCGGGGATCGCTGATGCGGGTGCGGCGATACGCTTCAAAACGCTGCTGCTGTTCCGGGAGGAGGATGTTCTCAATCTGACGGTCGGTTAGCTCCTGTTGGGCCTGCATGGCATTTTGCATGGCCTGCGGATTCCCGCGATTGACCTCGCGAATCCGTTCCGCCTGCTCCGCTGAATGTTGCAGAATTTGTGCAACCTGCCCGGATTGCAGCGAATCCAATTGCAATTCCTGCTTCAGGCGAGTTACTTCATGATCTATTAACTTCGGCGGTTGGGATAATAAGAGGGTGGTTAACACAAACCATAATAATGATAAGCCGGTCATTCTGTTCATACTGTTCTCCGTGTGCATTTGTCAAACAAGTTGACGTTTTGGTACTCCGTTGTCATCAAACCAATATGGATTTGACCATTCAGATCAGAAAAACTTGCAGGAAATTTTTTCCTCTCTCTCTTATTGTGAAGCCCTGTTTTTGCCCTTTAAAGAATAATTCTATTTTGAGTTTATTCTACAAAGTTATAATCCACGAATTGCACGAATTTCCACGAATTGTTTCTATTGGATTTTAAAAAAAGGCGACTACTCAGGTAGTACGTGGAACAATTGAGATTCGTTGTTGTAGTCAGTCTTTCCCGACGGGAGCACCTTGTGCTGACAAGCGTTCGACTGAGCCAATTTGGGAAATGCATCGACTGCCTGCCCCGCTACACGACGCCCGTATTGCCGGAATGCCGATAACATAGTTATTCCGGGGTAACAGTCTATGCTTTTTCCGAGACTGCGCTCGCAAAAAGAGGCTTCTCCGAAGCCGTTGATTTACGATTTACGAATAGCGATTTACGATTTGAAATTCATTCGTCATTCGGAAATCCTTTTTTTACATCGA
>JAJRYW010000680.1 GCA_024275555.1 Calditrichota bacterium
CCAAGAAGAGGGCGTTTACTATGCCGACCTGACCGCCGACCCGCTTCGGGAGCGCCTGATCCTGATTCGCGAAGATCATTGCCAGCACGACCGGGAAGCGCAGGCCGCCCTGGCCGCGGTGGACCTGAAGGGCAACGGCAAATCGCACCTTCTGGATTCCGGCTGCGATTTTTACGCCTCGCCCTGCCTCGATCCCGCCGGGCGTTGCCTGGCCTGGTTAAGCTGGGATCATCCCAACATGCCCTGGGATGAGACCACCCTGTGGCTGGCCGAAATACAGGAAAACGGCAAGCTGGGCCCCAAACGCAAAATTGCCGGGGGAGCGGGCGTCTCCATCTTCCAGCCGCAATGGTCGCCCGACGGAACGCTCTACTTCGTCTCCGATCAATCCGGCTGGTGGAATCTCTACCGATTTGACGGTCAGCAAATCCGGCCCGTCTGTCCCATGCCGGCCGAGTTCGGTTTGCCCCAGTGGGTGTTTGGGATGTCCACTTACGGATTTGTTTCCTCCGATGTGATCATCGCCGCATACACCGCAAACGGCAATTGGCGCCTGGCTGAGATCGAAGTAAACTCCGGCAAATTGATTCCCATAGACCTGCCGTTTACCTACATCACCCAGGTGCGTTGCCGGGAGGGTGAAGCAGTCTTTGTTGCCGCATCTCCGCTAATGCCCCAGGCGGTGGTTCGCTACAACACGGCCGGCAAAGACTACCAAATTCTAAGCCGCAGCGCCCCGCTTTCGATTGATGAATCTTTCATCTCCGTTCCCAGTCCGGTTGAATTCTCCGCCCCGGACGGGGTAACCGCTTACGGATTTTACTATCCTCCCGTGAACAAGGAATTCCGGGGGCTTCCCGGCGAGAAACCGCCGTTGATTGTTTTTCCGCACAGCGGCCCCACGGCATCCGCCCCCAATAGCCTGCGTCTGAAAACGCAATACTGGACCACCCGCGGATTTGCCGTGGTGGATGTTAACTATCGCGGCAGCACCGGTTTTGGGCGCACTTTCCGGCACCTTCTCTACGGCGCCTGGGGCGTGGGCGATGTGCAGGACTGCCTGGCCGCCGCCCGGTTTTTAGTCGGGCAGGGAGAGGCCGACCCGCAGCGGCTGATCATCAGCGGTTCCAGCGCGGCCGGATTTACCGCCCTGGCCGCCCTGGCCTTTCACGACCTCTTTCGGGCCGGGGCCAGCCACTACGGCATCGGCGACCTGGAGGCGCTGACCCGCGACACCCACAAGTTCGAATCGCGCTACAACGACCGGCTGCTCGGCGCGGATGCCCGGCGCCGCCGGGTCTACCGGGAGCGATCGCCGCTTTTCCATGCACATCAGATTTCCGCCGCAGTGATTTTTTTCCAGGGCGAGGAAGACCGGGTGGTCTTGCCGGATCAAACCAAAGAGATGGTAGAAGCGCTGCGCAAAAATGGTGCGCCGGTAGCCTGCCGGATTTTTCCGGAGGAAGGACACGGATTCCGGCAGAAAGAGCACATCCGCGAAGCCCTGGAGATGGAATACGGCTTCTACACCCAAATCTTTGGATTACCAACCGAAGAAGTCCTTCCCATGCTGCACATCGACAATTTTCCCCCGTCAAAATAGAACTCTTTTCGCTTGACTTTGGCAGAGAATTATTACTCTTTTGGCCCCTTGCTTTCAAAATGAGGATAAAACCGCGAAGATGATTTACCAGGATTATAAAAAGACAGTTTTGGAGAATGGGCTGACCGTTGTTTCGGAATACATTCCCTCGGTGCGCTCGGTATCCCTGGGGGTCTGGGTGCGCGCCGGAACCCGGTTGGAGTCGCCGGATAAAAACGGGCTGGCCCACTTTCTGGAACACATGATTTTTAAAGGCACCAAACGCCGTTCGCCGCGGGAGATTGTGCGCAGCATCGAGTCGCGGGGCGGGCAAATCAACGCTTTTACCAGCAAGGAGCAGTGCTGTTACCACGCCGAGGTGCTCGACGAGGACCTGCCCCTGGCGGTGGATGTGCTGGGCGACCTGGTTTCCAATCCGCTCTTCCCCGGCTCGGAAATTGAAAAAGAACGGCAGGTGATCCTGGATGAGATCGACTCGCTGGAGGACTCTCCCGAGGAGTTGATTCACGATCACTTTGCCGAAGCGCTTTTTCCTGACCACCGCCTGGGAATGCCGGTTTTAGGGGTGCGCGCAACCGTGTCGTCCCTGGAACGGGCGGATTTGCTCCATTTTTATGATTCCTTTTATCATGCCGGGAATTTGGTGGTAGCGGCCGCCGGCAACCTGGACCACACCCGGCTCATCGAACTGGTGCAGGAGAGTTTGCCCGTGCAGCCCTGTAAAAAATTTCCCGGTATGGACATGCCCACCCAATTTAACGCCGGGCGAATCTCTGTCGAGAAACCCATTCAGCAGGCGCATATCTGCATGGGGGCGCCCGGGTTGCCTTACGCCGCGCCTCAAAAGTACCAGTTGCTGGTGCTGAACACCCTGCTTGGCGGCGGAATGGGCTCGCGGCTGTTCCAAAATATTCGCGAAGCGCACGGCATTGCCTACGGAATCTATTCATACCTGGATTTTTACTTTGACAGCGGTTTGTTCGGAGTCTACCTGGGCACCGACGCCCGCAATATCGACCGGGCCATCGAACTGGTGGAACAGGAGTTCCGCAGCCTGCGCGAAGAGCCGATCCCGGAGCGGGAAATCCTGGAGGCAAAATCGCAATTGAAAGGCAATTTTGTGTTAGGATTGGAAAGCACCGTGTCGAGAATGAACCGGTTGGGTATGCAGGAAATCTATTTTGGCGATGTCTATTCCATCGACACGATTATCCAGAGAATCGACGGGGTGACCCGGGAATCTTTGAAAGCGGTGATTGATCAACTCTTGCAGCCGGAGCGATTCCTGACCCTGGTCTTTCAACCGCACCGCTGATGGAAAGGCCGTCTGCGATGGATACGATTGAGATTCGCTAGCAGCGAAACAAATCCTCTTTGATTAGATTTCGGAAAGTATGGATTGCCGAATCCTGCAAATGCAGTTCTCAACAATTTTGTAAACAAACAAAAAGGCGCTTAAAATGATTTTCGGAATTCCTTTAGAACTTCGCACCCATGAAAACCGGGTTGGCGCCACCCCATTTTTGGTGGAAGAGTTGGTAAAACGCGGGCATGAAGTTTACGTGGAAACCGGCGCGGGAGAGATGAGCCATTTCTCCGACGCCGATTACGAGCAGGCCGGCGCCGCGATTGTCCCCTCCCCGGAAAAACTCTACGGCAAAGCCAACGTGGTTCTGAAAGTCGGGGAGCCCATGCCGGTGGAGTATGAACTGATCCGCCCCGATCACATCATCCTGGCTTATTTTTATTTTTTAAGCAATCTGGAGATGGCTCGCTCGCTCCTGGCGCGCGGCTGCACTTGCTTTGCATACGAGCTGTTGAAGAACAGCAGCGGCCGTCGACCGCTCTTGTCGGTGGAGCGCAAGATTGTCGGGGAACTGGCCGTGCACGAAGGGGCCTACTACCTGCAAAGTCAAAACGGCGGCCGCGGCATCCACATCGGCGGGCTGCCCGGCGTTACCCCGGCCTGGGTTACGATCATCGGCGACAGCCTGGCCGCCGAGAGCGCCGCCGCCCACGCGGCGACCCTGGGCGCAACGGTGTTCCTGATCGACATGGATTACCAGAGCCTGGAATCCCTGGCAGAACGCCTGCCCGATAAAGTCAACCTGCGTTTTTATCATGAACAGAACTTGAAGAAGATACTACCCTCCACCGATCTGCTGATCCTGGCAAACCGTAAAGTGGAAGACTCTTCCTTTATTCCCATTGGCGCCGGGGTGCTCTCCCTGCTTCCGGAAGGGGCAGTGGTGGTGGATTTGAATGTCGACTACGGCGGCAGCCAGGAGAACGGCAATCCCACTACCCATGAAAACCCGGTCTTCCGCAAAGACGGCATTATCTACTATGGCGTGCCCAATTTAGCCGGGGTGGTGCCGGCAACCTCCTCGGAAGCGCTCAGCAGCGCCCTGATGCCCTACCTGGTGCGCTTTGCCGAAGTGGGGTTCATCGAGACGCTCAAGCAGGACGAACAGTGCAGCACCGGTCTGGCTATCTTCGAGGGCCGTGTGGCCCATCCGCTGCTGGCGGAACGGCTTTCCGCGCCGCTGTATGATTTCCGGGCCAATGGTGATTGAGGCGCCCCCTCTTCAATCGATCCCGGTTTTCATGTTCCATAAGATCGAGCCGGGGTACGAGGTGGGCATCAACGCTCTCTCCCCGGGGCGCTTTCGGCGGCATTTGCTGTGCATCCGGGAAGCCGGGTATACGCCGGTAACCTTCAAAAAATTGCTGTCCGGCCAGGCGCTGCCGGAACAACCCTGTATCCTCACCTTTGACGACGCTTACGAATCGGTCTTTCGCCGCGGTTTTCCCATCATGCAGGAGTTGGGTTTCCCC
>JAJRYW010000681.1 GCA_024275555.1 Calditrichota bacterium
ACCCAGCGGCATCCCGAAGGGAAAGGTGTATTTGGACGGCAGGATTGGCGATTGCCGAATGGCGATTTGCGATTGCCGATTTTTTGTACCGTAAGAAAAACTGATTTGCGGATGAGCGGAGGCGATTTTCTTCACCACCCTGCATTCCCCAATCCGAAATCCGCAATCCAAAATCCGAAGACGGTTTTTCTTTACTCTTGCTTTTCTGCCCGGTATTTTGTAAAAGTACTTTACAAAACACCCAACAAACCTTCCGCCCCCAAAGAGGAGAGTAAGATGCATCGAGAAATTCATAAGTGGTGGAGCAGCAACCTGAGCAAGGACATGGAAATTGCCGTTTACGGGCACTATGGTTTTGCCCTGCTGCTGTTTCCCACTGCCGCCGCCGACTACCTGGAATATGAGCGTTTTCAATTGATTGACGCGATTGCCCCGATGATTAACAGCGGCAAGTGCAAAGTTTTTTCCATCAACAGCATCAACAGCGAGAGTTGGCTGAATCCGCACATGCCGGCCCGGGATAAGGCGATCCGGCATCAGCAATATAATGAATACGTGGTGCAGGAAGTGGTTCCGTTTATCCACAATCATTGCCAGGGGCTGACTGCGATTGTGACGGCGGGCGCCTCGCTGGGGGCGCTGCATTGCGCCAACAATTTTTTCCGTCGCCCGGATGTCTTTGCCGGTATGATTGCCATGAGCGGCGTCTATGATCTGAAGACCTACACCGGGGGCTACTATGACGACAACTGCTACTTCAACTCCCCGGTAGACTACCTGCCCGGCTGGAATGATGAATACATCATGGAGCAGATGCGGAACGGTAAAAAGATTATCATCGCCAGCGGGCGGGGCGCTTTTGAAGACCCGCAGGCGTCAATTCGGCTCTCGGAAATTTTACATCAGAAAGGGGTTCCCCACCTGCTGGATTTATGGGGACACGATATGACTCACGATTGGCCCACCTGGCGGAAGATGCTGCCCCATTTTCTGGACACACAATTTTAGCTTTTGGCTCTTGATCCTTGCTGCTAATCTTCCTCTTTAGCATCCCGGGTCATCAGCTCATAGACCGCATCGTGGGGGGATTTGCCGTGGAATAACACCTGGTAAACTTGTTCGGAGATGGGCATTTCCACCTGGTATTTCCGGGTTAACTGATGTACCGAGCGGGTAGTTTTCACCCCCTCGGCGACCATCACCATTTCGCTGAGCACCTGTTCCAGGCTCTTTCCGCTGCCGATCTGCTCCCCGACATAGCGGTTGCGGGAGTGTTTGCTCATACAGGTAACGATCAGGTCTCCGATCCCGGACAGGCCGGCAAAGGTGCGCGCTTCGGCGCCTAAGATCTGTCCCAGGCGGGACATTTCCGCCAGGGCGCGGGTCAGCAAGGCGGCCTTGGTGTTGTCGCCGAAGCCGGCCCCGTCGCAGATGCCGGCGGCAATGGCGATGACGTTTTTCAGGGAGCCGCCGAACTCCACCCCGGCGATATCGGTGCTGGAGTAGACCCGAAAATACTCGACGGCAAAAAGATCGCGCACTTTCCGCGCCGTCTCCAGGCTGGAGGAAGCAGAAACCACCGCCGTGGGGATTCCCCGGCTGACCTCTTCGGCATGGCTGGGGCCGTACAGCGAGGCAATATGATCGGTGGGCGTGGGGAGCAATTCATCGATAATCTCGGACATGCGCATCAGGGTGTCGTTTTCAATCCCTTTGGCCACGTTGATGATGTATTGTGATTTCCTCACTACCCCGGCAATCTGCCGGCACACTCCCCGCATCGCATGGGAAGGAACCGCCATCACCAGCACTTCCGCCGATTTGACCGCAGCCGGCAAGTCATCGCTAAGCTGCAACGACTCCGGCAAAGGCACGCCGGGCAGGTATCGTTCATTCACCCGGGTCTGCTGCATAGCCAGGTACTGATCGGGCTCGTAAACCCACATCGTCACCGACAGACCTTTGTTGGCCAGTAAAATCGCCAGGGTGGTTCCCCAACTCCCGGCGCCGATAACCGAGATATTTTTCATCATTCATTCCCTCTGTTAACATGTTGATTCAAGGTTCGCCGATCCATCCGGAAAAATTACCGCCGGGGAACACCGCCGGTTCAGGAAAGAATTTCCTCGATGGTTTTGCCGGTGAGAATGTGCAGGATTTCCTGGTATTTCCGGGAGGTGTTTTCCACAATCTCGGTTGGCAGCGCGGGCGGCGGCGGCGTTTTATCCCAATCCAGCGTTTCCAGGTAGTCGCGCAGGTATTGCTTATCCAGGCTGGGCTGGGATTTCCCGGGCTGATAGGCGTTGCCGGGCCAAAAACGCGATGAATCCGGCGTCATCGCCTCATCAATCAAGATCAGTTGATCGCCTGAATAGCCAAATTCAAATTTTGTATCGGCGATAATGATCCCTTTCTGCTCGGCGACTTCCACCCCGCGCCGGTAGATGGCCAGGCTGGCCTCGCGCACCTTTTCGGCCGTTTGCCGGTCCACCAGCTCCAGCATCTCTTCGAAGCTGATGTTCTCGTCATGGCCTTCCTCCGCTTTGGTGGACGGTGTAAAAATCGGTTCCGGCAGCCGGGCCGACTCTGTCAACCCTTCCGGCAAGGGGGATTTGTGCAGCGTGCCGTCCCGGCGGTATTCTTTCCAGCCCGATCCGGCCAGGTAACCCCGTACGATACACTCCACCGGCAGGGGGAGGGCTTTGCGAACCAGCATCGAGCGCCCTTGCAGCAACTCCGGGTAATTGCAAAATGGCGCCGGATAAACCTCAACTGAATCGCTAATAAAATGGTTGGGAATGATATCTTCTGTCTGCGAAAACCAGAATTTGGAGATTTGGGTCAGAACGATCCCTTTGGCGGGAATTCCCTCGTTCATCACCACATCGAAGGCAGAGATACGATCGGTGGTAACGATCAGCAAGTGCTCTTCCAATTCATAGATATCGCGAACTTTGCCCCGGTTCACCAATTTTGCCCCGGGTATGTTCGTATTCAGAACGGCTTTGGGAAAATACATGGACGCCCCTTTCTTTTTTCACTGATGGCCCAAATTTATTGCAAGGGATTCTTTTTTCATAAGATTTTCTAATTTCGCTCCGGCAACCCGACGGACTTCTCTGCAGGCGCTATGGCGACGGCAAAATTAGCGAGGCAATTTACTCCAACCTCCCGGAAAAACAGCCGCGCGGGTCCGGCAAAGTTTGGTATTGGTAATTTTTTCACCAAAATCATGTTTCAACCTGACAGATGTCATGTTTTCTGGAAAAATAATAAACTAAATTATGCCATTCCTTCACATAGAATAGATCGGTTCCGGCAAAGAGCCAAAAAAGCGTAGGACGGATATAGTATTATCAGGATTAGATATACTGATCTTTGAAGTACTAAGTGCTTTCGCACACTTCGGTGCGAAAGTAAGCTGTCTTCGACAGAGTAAAACGACAATCCCGGCCGGCTGGGAGTCGATTGAGACCCCGAAAGGGGCTAAATTTATCTGTATTTGCTATAAACGGCTCTGCACACAGTAATACCCATACCTTCGAAAACAGTGTTTGCGCTTCTGCCCAGGACTTATTTCCTTTAACCTCCACTTTACCATCAACATTATGCTGAACAGGCTTGCAGGTTGAGCAAGGCAACTCTTTGTTTGCCGCAAATTTATTTTCAGTTCTTAACTCGGCAAAGCTGAACGAGCCGTTATGCGCTTTCACACAGTTGAAGGGGGTGAGGCCTATAGAAAAAATTTCCGTTGTTTCCCAACAAGATTTTCTTAAGGCGAGGTTAACAATCAAAAAATTACGGAGGTTTATCATGAAGCACAAATCTTTACTGACGGCCATTTTTGGCGGCCTGCTGCTGCTGAGCATGGCTATTTCGGCGAAATCGGTGTATGTCATTGCGGATATCAATAGTTCGCCAACACCCATCCAGGCCTATGATATTCAGCCGGCGCCGATTTTCCTGGTTTACCAGGCTACCCACAATGTTCCTCAGCATGGCTGGGGGGCGGTGGGATTGGCAATTGATACGGATTCCGAGTTCCTGTTTACCACGTATGAGCAGTCAAACACCATTGAAATCATCGACGCCCGAACCATGACCAGCGCCGGCAATGTTTCCGCCCCCGGGGCAAGCAACCTGGCCGGTATTGTGGTGGACCAGGATAATGACCTGGTATATACCGTGGACCGCAACACCAACAAACTCTACATCTACATCTGGGATTCCGTGGCCAAGACGCTCAACCTGGATCATATTGAATATTTAGGCGGAGTAAGCCAGGCGCATGGAGTTGCCCTGGATGAAATCAATGATTTACTCTATGTAACGGATTTGACCACCACGGTAAAAATCTTCCATACCGGTACGTGGACCTCGGCGGGCAGTTTTAGCATCAGCCAGCCGGCCCAGGGGATTGCCGTGGATGTTACCAACGGCTTTGTCTACACCGGCAACGCCTACCCGCCCTACGGCAGCCTGCACCTGATCAGCAAATATGATCTGAATACCAACACCGAGTCAACCCACTTTATCGGCAACAACGATAATGTGGTCGGCCTGGCTGTCGATCCGGCTGACGGTCTTTTATATATTACCACGGGCAACCAGGGCGTCGGCGGCACCGATCAACTGCGGGTGTATGATTCCAATCTGAACATGCTCTACGCCACCGGCGACATCGGCAACCCCACCGGCGTGGTGGTGCCGGGACGCGAGATCGGCTTTAACCCACTGAATCTGGCCAAAGACGACCAGGTCGGCCAGGGACAATGTGTGCCGGTTGGAGGACAAATCAACTACGCCATCAGCTACGACAACCTGCTCAACACCTACCCGGTCACCAATGTAACCATCACCGACCAGCTTCCGGCCGAACTGGATTTTGTCAGCGCCAGCGGCGGCGGCGTTTACAATCCCGGCCCCCATACGGTTACCTGGAGTATCGGCACGCTTCCGGCAGGCGACCCGGGCGCAACGGTTAGCTTAACTGCCAGCATTAACACCTCGGCAACCCCCGGCGGCACGGTAACCAATGTATGTCGTATTGCCAGCACCGAGACCAGCGAATCTTCGGTCAGCGAAGTCACCGATGTGTGCAGCCAGTCCATCGACACCACGCCGCCGACCTGTCAATTGAGCCTCTTTGACCCCGGCCCGCCGGTCGCGGCGGAGTTTACCATGAACGACGCCGAAAGCGGCATTGCCTCCATCGAAGTAACCAGTCTCTCCAACGCCACGGTGGAAATCCCCAAGGGCTCCGGGAATTTCTACAACCACGGCGATGTGGTTACCTTTTCACCTCCGATAGCAACGGTGGTGGTGCGGGCGGAAAAAATAAACCAAAGCCAGGGCGCTTCCATCCTGCTGACAACCACCGACGACTCCAGCAACGCGGTGGTCTGCGACCCGGTCTACCAGCAGCTCTCCGGCAATATTCCGGAAGGGTTTGCGCTTAAACAGAACTATCCCAATCCCTTTAACCCCAGCACCACTATCCACTTTGATGTTGGCCTCAGCAACACCCCGAACAACGTAACCCTGAGAGTCTATGATATTTCCGGCCAATTAATTGCCACCCTGGTGGATGAACCGATGCAACCGGGAAGTTATTCGGTGAGCTGGGATGGGCGTAATGACAACGGGCAGGCTGTGGCCGGCGGAGTATATTTCCTGACTATGAGAAGCGGCAGCTTTACTGCAACCCGGAAAATGACCTTGCTCAAATAACTCCTTCTCACCTCCTCCCCCCTCCAGACAGCGGGCAGAATCTTTCTGCCCGCTGTGTTTTTATCGAATAGCCGGCCTCAGGAAGATTTTCCGAACTTCATCTTATTCTCTTCGCCTCGCAGCAGCCGCCCTACATTGGAGCGATGCGTATAGATAATCAGCGCGGGGATAAAGACGCTGAAGACCAGCAATTGCAGGGGAACCTCGGCCCCCAGTAAAAAATGGCGCACAAAAATCACCCCCATAAAGGTGAGGGATGCTAAAATGGATCCCAGCGAAACGTAGCGGGTAACCGCCACAACCAGCACAAAGACGATCAGGCAGATCAACACCGCCAGGGGGGCTAAACCGATGATCATCCCGGCCCCGGTTCCCACGCCTTTGCCGCCTTTAAATTTGGCAAAGACGGTCCAGATGTGGCCGAACACGGCGGCGATTCCGGCGATAATCTGGAAATTGATAAACTCCCAGCCCAAACCGCTGTCCAGGCCCAGTTTGGCAACCCAGATGGTCGGGATTAGCCCTTTGGCCATATCGATCAGCAGCACCACGATTCCCGCTTTCCAGCCCAGCACCCGGAAGACATTGGTGGCCCCGGCGTTGCCGCTGCCATGTCGGCGGATATCAATGCCCTTCAACAGCTTTCCGGCGATGATGCTGGTGGGGATCGATCCCATCAAATAGCTGATGACAATTATCAGTATCACATAGAGCATACCTTCTCCTTCGCTTAATCTTGAAATTGTTGTTCGGCGGCAATTTCTCCGATGGGGAACAGGTCAAACCCGTTGATCGGCGCATTTTCCAGCAACCGGGAAGCATCGGAAGGCGCCACAACGGCAACAAGGCCGACGCCGAGATTAAAACTCAGGCGCATATCTTCCTCGGGCACGTTACCCATTTTGCGGATAAGCCCGAAAATCTCCGGCTCCGGCCAGCTTCCCCAGTTGATTTTGGCTGTCAGTCCCGGGGGAAGCAACCGCGCGGTGTTTTTGGCAATTCCGCCGCCGGTGATGTGCGCCAGGCCATGCACGGATACGCTTCCAATCAGTTCCTGAATGAGCGGGAAATAGTTGGGGTGAATCCGCAACAGCTCCTCGGCTAAAGCACCGCCTGATCCCGGAAGCGTTTCCTTCAGCGACATGGTTTCCAGCAGCACCCGCCGCGCCAGGGTGTAGCCGTTGGTGTGCAGCCCGTTCCCGGAAACGCCGATGAGCAGGTCGCCGGGCTGAATGAGGCGGCCGTCCAGGATAGCCTCTTTTTCCACCGCCCCCACGATGGTTCCGCAGAGATCGTATTCGCCCGGCTGGTAAAAATCGGGCATCTCCGCGGTTTCGCCGCCAATCAAGGGTATCCCGGCCTTTTGGCAGGCCGCGGTAATCCCGCCGATCACCGACTCATAAACGCCGCTCTCCAGGGTTCCGCAGCCAAAATAATCCAGAAAGAAAAGGGGGCGCGCCCCGCACACGGCAATATCGTTGATGCAGTGATGCACCAAATCCTGGCCCACCGTGTCATGCCGGTTGGCCATGATTGCCACCTTCAGCTTGGTGCCCACCCCGTCGGTGGAACTTACCAGCACCGGCGAGCGCATTCCCAACTCGGACAGGTCGTAGAACCCCCCGAACAAGCCGAATCCGGAAAGCACCTCTTTAGTATGGGTGGATTTGATCTTTTGCTTCAGGTTTCCCAGGGCTTCTTCCGCTTTGGCGATGTCGACCCCGGCTTCCTTGTAAGTCATTTTCTTTTTCACTGTTTCGGTCCTCTTTGATGCAGCCCGGTTAAAATTCCGTCCCGGCCAGTTGGGCCAGGTAGATGTCGCGTAGTCTCTCGAAAAATTGAAGCACAAAGGGCTCCTGGTAATCCGGGTAGGTCCAGGGCTGGGGAGTAAAGCGTTTATGCTGATACACCAGGTGCAAATCGGCAAAAATACCCTTCGACAGATAAATCCGGTGGCTGTAATCTTTGGTGGTGGCTAAAACCATCTTGGGAGCGCATAAGTAACCGGGGTCCAGGTTTACCCGCCGCAATTTCCCCTCGGCAAATTCCTCTTCCAGGGCGTTGCTGCGCAGCTTGCACTCCGGCAATGTTTCCGCATTGATTAACTCTGTAAAGGAAACCATCCGTTTTTTAAGCCCTTCGCCCATCTCCTC
The DNA here is from genome assembly GCA_024275555.1 of Calditrichota bacterium. Taxonomy (GTDB): domain Bacteria; phylum Calditrichota; class Calditrichia; order RBG-13-44-9; family J075; genus JAJRYW01. The sequence goes on from JAJRYW010000681.1 coordinate 7,884, forward strand.
CCGGTAGTAGTCGGTGTGATGAAAATCGTACCAGTCCATCTCCATATCGATGGGAGAAAAAACAGTTTCCAATTTGCGGCGCACCGCCTCCCAAAGCCGGAGATCGGCCAGACTTACCGCGGCAAAGAGTTTTACCGGCGGATATGTGCGAATCCTTCCCATCACCCTCCTTTTCCCGAACCGGGGTTGCCTGAAAAAACAAGCGGCTCCCGAAATTAATACCGAAAGCCGCTATAAACAAAAAAGACCTTATTACCTTTTAAAGAACTGTAATTATTAACTTTAAAAAACCACTGTCATTTTCCCAACCACAACGTGGCGCCGTTGGCGCGGGATGGCGTTGCCACGAATCCCGGTTTGCCGGGAAGAGAAATCTGTGCGTATTCGACATTAAATTTGCTGAAATAATTGTAAATTAAAGATAAAGTTTTGAGTGTTAACAGATTTCTCTCTTCGTTCGAAATGACATAAGTTATGTA
>JAJRYW010000682.1 GCA_024275555.1 Calditrichota bacterium
GACGCCCGGGAGGCGAAGCGCCTGTTCGGTTTTATCGGCGCCGGGGGAATCTCCGGCGGGATCGTCGGCGGCTATTTAAGCAACCTGGCCCCGTTGATCGGCACGGAAAACCTGCTCTTGCTCTGCACCGGTTTTTTAAGCCTGTGCATCATCCTGGCCCAAAAGGTGTGGCGTCTGCGGCGTCCTGATCCCCAAACGGAACGTCGGCAGCAGCGCCGCCAGGTTCGCCAGCGCGAGGGAAGCGGGAATCCGCTGCAACTGCTGAAACGTTCCCGGCTGCTGCTCTACCTGGCCGGTATTGTGGGCGTCAGTGTGGTGGTTGCCAACCTGGTGGACTATCAATACACCGCGGTTGTGGAAGCGGCCATCAGCGACACCGACCAGCGCACCGCCTTTTTCGGATTCTGGCTCTCCAACCTATCCGTCATCTCCCTAATTATCCAGTTCTTCTTTACCCGGCGTATTTTAGGACGGTTCGGGGTGGGGCCTTCCCTGCTTTTTCTCCCGCTGGGGATTTTAGTCGGCGCGGCGGCGATTCTTTTTTCCCCGGTGCTCTGGGCGGCCATCCTGCTCAAAGTCAGCGACGGCAGTTTCAAACAATCGATTAATAAAGCGGCCATCGAGTTGCTGATTGTACCGATTCCTCCTGCTATCAAGCCGCAAGCCAAATCATTTATCGATGTGTTCATCGACAGCCTGGCTGCCGGCCTGGGAGGGCTTCTGCTGATCATCTTCGGCGTCTGGTGGGGATTCGGCGTCGCCCAAATCAGCCTGGTGGTGATCGGGTTAATTTTCTTCTGGATTCTGCTGGCGCTGGCGGTTCGCCGGGAATATATCGAGGCCTTTCGAACTGCGATTGAAAAACGCAGCATCGACCCCGGCGAGCAGACTATCAATCTTCATGATGTTTCCATGGTGCAGAGCCTGATTCAACGAATCTCCGGAGATAATGAACGGCAAATTCTCTATGTGCTGCAACTGCTGGAAAATGTACAGCACGATATGTTTTTGCCCTACCTGGAACGCCTGCTCCGGCATCCTTCGGCAGAGATTCGGGCCCGGGTGCTGGAAATGCTCCCGGCCTATCACCAGGCGGATCTTTCCCCGGAGGTGCGCTCCCTGGTAAACGACCCGGCCCCGGAGGTGCGGGTTCTGAGCATCGACTATCTCCTGAAAAAGGTTGATCCGCAAAGAAAAGATGAATTTTTGCGGGAAAAATTATCGCACCCGGATATCCGCACCCGGGCGGCGGCCTTGCGCTGCCTGGGCCGTATTGTTGGGGATGATCCCGCCTATGCGGCCAAATTTAACCTCGACGCCCTGGTTCAGGAAGAACTGAATTCGGCTCACTCGCCGGAGGCCGATCCGCAACTCCGCGAATTTCTCAAGATCAACTTAGCCGGGTTGATCGGGGAAGTGCGGCAGCCCTCGCTCTATCCTGTTTTAAAGAAATTACTGCAGGATGATTCCCCGACGGTGCAGGAACATGCGGTTCGCAGCGCCGGCGAACTGCTGGCCGGGGAGTTGATTGACCAGCTCATCCGGCTCCTGCACAATCGCCGGGTGCGCAAAACCGTGCGCATTACCCTGGCCCGATACGGGGTTGCCATTATCCCCCGTTTAAAGGCGCTTCTGCACAATCCGCATACGCCGCGCAGTATTCGTCACAATCTGCCCCGGGTGCTGGCCATGATCGGCGCGCAGGAGTCGGTGGAAGTGCTGCTCAACTATCTTAATGTCGCGGATTTGGCCCTGCGCTACGAGGTGCTTCGCTCGCTTAATCGCCTGCGCAAAAATTTCCCCATGCTGCTGTTCCCCCGCAAACGGATCGAGCAATATTTATTTGCCGAATCTCTGACCTACCGGGAGTTGGGGCAGCTATACCAGGCGCTTCGGAGTTCCTGGGATGTTCCCGGGCCCCCTCCTCCCGACAACGGGCAGTTTTTGCAGGCCCGGGAGCTGTTGTTGCGGGCGCTTAGAGAACGGCAGACCCTGGCGCTCGACCGCCTGTTCCGCTTGCTGGGATTATACTATCAGCCCGAAGATATGTACAGCGCTTACCTGGGCGTAACCAGCGCAAACGCGAGTATCCGGGCCAACGCCCTGGAATTTTTAGACAATATTCTCGATCTTGGTTTGAAAGCGGAGATTGTTGCGGTAGTGGAATCCTATTACCGCGGGCAATATTCTCCGCACTCCCCGGACTTGCCGCACCGGCAGGTTTGTCTGCAGCGGCTCTTAGATTCGGAGGACTGGTGGCTGGCCGCCTGCGCCGTGTTCACCGTAGCTCATTGCCCGGAAAACCGGCGTTATCAATCGCACATCGAGCGTCTCCGGGAAAACCCCAACGAGTTTCTCCGGGAAACCGCCTGCTATGCAATCCGGAGGGGATTCTCCGGTTGAGCAGCGCCCCAAAAAATTTCCCTACTGCTGCCGCACCCGCCGCGAAGATGGATTCACAATGAAATTTTTTATATCGTGACTGGCATCATCCCAAAAGAGCAAAAAAAGTGTATCCTATAACACAACAAGGGATTGATTACTTATTGCCTAAGGAGAGGCTATGTCGCAGGATTTGCTATTGTCCTACCTGGAAGATGGGCGACTGGAGGACGCGGCCCATTATTTATCCACCCAACTAAAAAACGCGGAATCCCGGTTCGGAAATCAGCATCCGCAACTGGCCAAATTGTATACCAATTTGGGACTGTTGTACAAGTTCCAGCGCAAATACCGTCAGGCGGAGCGCTCTTTCCGGCGGGCCATGCGTATTGATAAATCTTCCTTCGGGCGGCGTTCCGAACAGCTCGCGGCGGATTTGAATAACCTGGCGGAGCTATACAAAGCGCAGCAGAAATTCCGCAAAGCGGAGCCGCTGTTTCTGTTTGCCCGCAGAATTTGGGAACGCCTCCATGGGGTGCGCCATCCCCTGATTGCCGCAGTGCAAACCAACCTGGGAGGGGTGTACTTTTACCAGAAGGATTACCGCAACGCCAAACGCTGTTACCTGGAAGCGCTGGAAATTTGGGAGCGCCAGGAACCGTTTCCGCACCAGCAAGTTGCCTTGTGTTTAAACAATCTGGCCGAGGTGCAAAAAGCCTTCACTAATTACAGCGAGGCAATCACTCTTATTCACCAAACCCTGGAAATCCAGCGGCAGCACTTGCCCGCCGAAAACCCGGCCATTGCTACCACGCTGAACAACCTGGCCGGGATCCACAAGATTAACGGGCGCAAGCAAGAGGCCCTGATCCTGTATGAGCAGGCCCGTAAAATTTTGGAAGAAGCCTCTCAAAAACATGAGGTTCAGTTAGCCACTACGTTGAACAACCTGGCGCTTCTGAAAACGGAATTGGGATTCCCGCACGAAGCCATCGATCAGCTTAACCAGGCCCTGGAACTGCTGAAAAGAAATTTTGGCCCGGCCCATCCTAAGGTGGCAAAGATTCTCAGCAACCTGGGCTTCCTGTACAGGCAATTGGCGCAGTATGAAAAGGCCAAACCCTACTATCTGCTGGCGTTGACCATTTCGGAATCGACCCTGGGGAAAGATGCGCCGGGAACCGCGGCGGATTTGAACAACCTGGGCGGGCTCTACCACAAAATGGGCGAGTACGAGGAAGCCCGCGGTTATTATGAACGGGTGTTGAGAATCTGGAATACCCACCAAAATCTTGATCCGGCCTTACTGGCGACGACGATGAATAATCTGGCGATTATCCACCAATTTAAAGGAGACTATCAGCAGGCGGAGCAGATGTTCTCCGAGGCGCTTATCGAGCAGGAGAATGCCACCCCGGTGGACCACCTGGGTATCGCTACTACGCTGAATAACCTGGGGACGCTTTATAAAGAGCAGGGCAACTACCGGGAGGCCGAACCTTATCTGCGCCTGGCCATGAAAATCCGGGAGGAGCACCTGGGCAGCGAGCACCCGGATGTGGCGGAGTCTTTAAATAACCTGGCCGAGCTCTACAAACTCCAGGGGCGCTACGCCGAAGCGGAACCGCTCTACTCCACCATCCTGGAAATCGATGAGAAAATGCTGGGCAACGATCACCCCGACTATGCAGCCGGTTTGAACAACCTCGGCGAATACTACCAGCAAAAGGGGGATTTTGAACAGGCGAAGAACTTTTTCGCCCAGGCAATGGAGATTGATGAGAACGCCCTGGGGAAAGATCATCCCCATGTGGGGGTCTCGCACAACAACTTGGCCAGCATCTACCAGGTCTATGGGAAATACCAGGAAGCCGAGGAGCATTATTTAAAAGCCATTCGGATTTGGGAGCGGAGCCTGGGCAAAGATCATCCCAATGTGGCTACCGCTTTGCACAACCTGGCCGAATTCTACCAGTCGATTGGTAAATACGAGGAGGTGGAAGCGTTTTACCTGAGATCGCTGGATATCCGGCGGCAGCACTTGGGCAACAACCATCCCGATATTGCCGCTTCCCTGAACAACCTGGGCAGTTTTCATTTTCTGCAAAAAAATTATGCCAAAGCGGAGCAGATGTTCCGGCAGGCCCTCTCCATTTGGGAAAAGGCGTTGGGCAGGGAGCACAGCATCACTGCCACCTGCCTGAACAACCTGGCCGAAGTCTACCGGAGCCGGAAGGAGTATGCCAAAGCGGAAGATTTGTTTAAAGAGGCGCTCTACATCTGGGAGAAAATACACGGGATGGAGCACCCGCATATCGCCAGCACCCTGAACAGCCTGGCGCTGCTCTACCAGGCGACCGGCAAAAACGGCGAGGCGGAACCGCTCTTTAACGCGGCTTTGCTGATTCTGCAAAACAAGTACGGCGCCGGAAGTTTAAAGCTGGCCCCGGTGCTGGAAAATTTAGCCGAGTTTTATGATAAAATCGGGAAGAAAGATCAGGCCCGGGAGATGGCCCGGCAGGCTCAGCGCATTCGTCAGTTGCACCAGGGGGCGGGGTAACAGGTGAGGCTCAATAGAGAGTTGTCGCCTCAAATAATGCCAAATTCTTTTGCAGCCTGTAAAAGGCGTTTGTCGCGAGTGTAGAGTTTTATCCCCTCGAGGAGACAGGAGGCAATAAGGTGCACATCGATGTACCCGAGTCCTTTGCCAAACAGTTTGTGTTGATCGATGAACAACATAATTTCATCGTGGTTAGCGGTGGAAACCTGCCGTAACGCACTTAAGAGGTTCAAAATTTCTTCCCGATTCCGGAGATTTCCACATGCGAGTTCCCCGATGATGAACGGATGAATGAGTACAGAATTTTCTTCAAGAAAGGCTATCAAGCGGGTATCGGTTTTATTAAGGTGGTCAATCCAGACAGAAGTGTCAACCAGAATCATGTACTAATACCTTCTTCTCGGTATTGGTTTCAGATTTTTTTCCGTACCACCCAACTTCGCCAGTCTCTTCGCACTTTCCCTCTCAATGAGCGCTTCCAGCCCCATTCTAACCAGCGTTGTTTTCTCTTTCACGCCCGTCAGGGACCTGGCTTTTTTGATTATCTTCTCGTCTATGTTTAATGTCGTTTTCATACACATAAATATGGGCATATGATGTTTGTTTTGCAAATTTTTTTTGGGGGGGCTATGTGCTTCCGCTCTACTGGAGACTGGCCGGGGAGCTGTCTTTTGTGGAGTAGAACTACTGTCTCGGATAGCCGGGAGTCGTTTGAAACCCCGAAAGGGGCTAAGGGAGGGATGTCATTTTCAAGATGCTGTGAGCATGGTTTCTTGAGAGGAGAAGCCGACTAACCGCCAAAAAAGTCAATGAGCAATTTCTTAAACTCGGTTGAATCTTTTTGAGTAAGCTTTCCGATTTTTTTGATAATCATGGTTTTGTCGATTGTTGCAAAACGCATCCTGATCAGGGAAGGTTTGGGTAATTTTGCTTTTGACCACTCGCTGATCAAATAATCTCCCAATCTTTTTTTGACGTTTATATTACTGGTAATAAACGCAATTACAATTTCGCTTCCTTTGTTATGATAGTCAGGTGATATGACCAGCGCCGGCCGTTTTTTCTTAGTCGAAAGGTCTGTAAATGGGAATGGCACTAATACAATATCCCATTTCTTACAAATCATTGTAGATCTCGTCTTCTTCGTTATCCCACTCGCTAAATGTTGCTTCGGACATCTTCATCACTTCAAGAAGGTTCTCTTTCTCAAGCAGTTCGGAAAATTTTTCCTTGTTCTTGTTTATGTACTCCTCAAGCAGTTCTTCTACAAGTCCGCTCATAGTTTTACCTTCAATTGAGGCGATAATTTTAAGAATTTTTCGCTTACGCTCATTTATGCGCACACTTATTGTAGCCATATCAAATCTCCTACATGTAGAATATTAATCAAGTACAATTTATGTTTGATTTACCGCTTTCTCAAGAGTAAAAAAATGTCCTGATTCACCGGGATTGATTAAACGGAGGTTGTTTAAGTAAAAAAACGGGTGATCATTTTGCAAGTCAAGCGATGCTTGTTGGCCGTTTATAGACCCGTGAGTTAATATGAAAATGTATACTCATTAAAGATTAAAGACGAAATAAGGTCATTATAGACGCGTGAATAAATTCGAGAAGACCGACGGTTCTCCGGTAGCCGCATTTCGGGTAACCGGAATGCGGCTACCGAGGTAATCTATATTCATGGGTTATTTCATGCCTCTATAAGTTTGGATGTTGGACGAGGAAGCAGAAGAGTTTGTGACTGCTCGATTCCAACGAATTGAAGCAGATCAAGATTCTACAGTTTGATTATTATTGAGTAGAGAATACCCCGATACACTCAAATAACCAGGAAAAAATTCGCAACACCTACCCCACCCGTTTCCGGAATTTGAGCACGCTGAAGCTGAAGATCAACAGGCCGAAGACAGCCATGGGAATGGCGTCTCCGAGCAGGTAGCCCAGTGTGGAGGCTTTCTGGAAGACATCCCGGATGATATACATGAAATAGCGCATGGGATTGAGGTAGGTCAGCCCCTGCAAGGCCGGGGGCATGTTTTCGATGGGGATAAACAGCCCGCTCATCAGCAGCATAAACACCATGAAAAACCAGGAGACGAACATAGCCTGCTGCTGGGTGGAGGTAATCGTGGAAATAAAAATTCCCAGCCCCAGGGTGGTAAACAGGTAGAAAAAAGCCAGTCCCATCAACAGGAAAATACTCCCCTGTATTTCGATGGAAAAAATCCACTGGGCCGCCTGGAGCACAATCCCCATTTCGATGAAGGAGAGAATCAGAAAGGGGATCAGTTTGCCAAAGAGCAATTGCTGTTTTTTCAGCGGGGTCACCATCAACTGTTCCAGGGTGCCGATTTCCTTTTCTCGCACCAGGCTCATCGAGGAGAGCATCATGGGAACAATGGTAAGCAGCACCACCACAATGCCGGGAACCATGTATTGAGGGCTGTTCAAATTAAGATTGTACCACATCCGTTCAATCATTACGGTGCGATGAACCAGGGGCCTGCCCTGCTGCACCAGGGCCAGCCGGGACTGCTCCAAACCGAAGCCCAGCAGAATCTGGCGCGCGTAACCCAGGGCCACCCCGGCGGTGTTTCCATCCAGCGCGTCTACGATGATCTGGATATCCGGCTGCCGGCGGCGCTGTAAGTCCCGGCTGAAGTGCCGCGGGATGACCAGGGCCATCTGCGCATCCCAGGATTGTATCCGCTCTTCGATGTCATCGGAGTCGGTGCTGTAAGCGACGATGTCGAAGCGGTCGGTGTGGCTGAACAGGTCAACAATATCCCGGCTGAGGGAACTCCGATCATGGTCGGCAATGATTAATTTGATATGCTTCGCTTCATTGGTGATGGCAAAACCCAGAACTGCTACCTGGATAACCGGCACTAAAAACAAAATGGCAATCATCTCCCGGGTGCGGAAGATTTGCAGGAATTCTTTCCGGATCATGTAAAATATGGGGCGCATGGGCTGCTCTCTATATTGTTTTTTACCAATAAAATTGCCGTCAAGATACGAAGAGCGTAAAGATTAAAGATGACAAGATTAAAGATTAAAGGCTAAGAGCCAAGAGCTAAGAGCTAAGAGTCCTCCTCATTGTTCCAGGTTCAATTTGAACTTCCGCCAGGAGATGGTTAGCAGCAGCGTGGACATCCCCGCCAGGAAGAGCACCGGCGTCAGCAACTGCGGCAAGGTGTTCCCCTTCAGCATGATGCCGCGTACGATGGGAAGAAAGTAGCTGGCCGGCACGACATGCGAAATCACTTGCAGCACGGTTGGCATGGATTAGATCGGGAAAATAAATCCGGATAAAATCACCGTGGGTAAGAGGGTGGCGGAGATGGCCATCATCATGGCGGTTTGCTGGCTCCGGGCAATGGTGGAGATCATCAGCCCCAGGCTGAGCGCGGTGATGATGTAGAGCGTGGTCAGCAGCGCCAGCAGCAGCACGCTCCCGATAAAGGGCGTCTTAAAGAGAATAATCCCCAGGGTCAGAATCAGGGCCCCGTCTAAAAAGGCTAAAAAGATGTAGGGAATCACTTTGCCCAAAATAATCTCATACGGCCGCACCGGGCTGACCAGGATTTGCTCCATCGTGCCCATCTCTTTTTCGCGGGAAATGGTGATGCTGGTGAGCAGGGCCGAGATCATCACTAAGAGTAAAGCCAGTATACCCGGCACAAAAAAATGGGCGCTTTTCATATCCGGGTTGTACCAGATGGCCGGTGTTACTTCAAACGGCAAGCGCACCGCGGTTCCATAGCGGGCGTTAAACAGTTCGATGACCTGCTGGCAGTAGTTCCGGATATTCACCGCTGCATTGGGGTCCGCCGCATCGATAATCACCTGCAGCGGTGTTTGGGTCTGCCGGCGGAGACTTTTGCCGAAATTATTGGGGATTATCAGAATTACCCGGGCCTGTCGGCTCAGGAACAGTTCTTCCACCTCCGAGAGGCGCCCCTGGTAGGGAAAGGCGGTAAAATAACGGCTGCCCTGGAACTGGTCGATCAAATGCTGCGATTTGGGGCTGTGGTCGTAATCGATGTAGGCCAGGTCGACGTTCTGAATCTCCAGGTTGAGCGCGTACCCGAACATGGTTAGCTGGATCACCGGCATAAGGATGGCGATCATCAGCGTGCGGGGATCCCGGATGATGTGCAAAAATTCTTTCCGGGCGATGGAGATAAATCGGGAACGCCAAAATGGGATCATGCTACTTTCCTTTTGTGTTTGTGTAGCAAGCTTTTTTAAAAGGTGTTAAAACAGTGTGTTTGTGTAGCCGGACAGTTATCAGGTGAAATTTCCCCACCTCGGCCCTCCCCGAAATCGAGGAGGGAGACCGGTTTCCCTCCCGGCTAGCCGGGAGGGAGTAAGGGGGGCATTACCATTGCATGAAGGCAACGACACAAATACACCCTTTTACTCCCGCACAATTTGAATAAACACATCCTGCATACTCTCCTGCCGGTATTGCGCTTTGAGGCGCGCCGGGGCGTCCAGGGCAATCACCTTTCCCTGGCGCATGATGGAAACCCGGTGGCAGTATTCCGCCTCATCCATAAAGTGGGTGGTGACAAAAACGGTTTTCCCCTGGTCGGCGGTTTGGTAGATCAAATCCCAAAAACTCCGCCGGGCGCGCGGGTCGACCCCGGAAGTGGGCTCGTCCAGGAAAACAATGGGCGGATCGTGGAGCAGGGCGCATCCCAGGGCTAAGCGCTGTTTGAATCCCAGGGGCAACTCGCGGGTAAGACGGCGCTGCTCCGCCTGTAAACCCAACTGTTCCAGCAACTCGTTTTTACGCCGCCGGATGCGGTCTCTCGAAAGCCCGTAGATCCCGCCGTAAAATTCAATGTTCTCCGAAACGGTCAGGTCATCATAAAGAGAAAATCTTTGGCTCATATAGCCGATGTTCCGTTTGATCCGCTCGCTTTCCCGGTAGATGTCCAGGCCGTTGACGCTGCCGGTTCCTTCGCTGGGCAAGAGCAGGCCGCACAGCATCCGGATCAGGGTGGTTTTTCCGGCGCCGTTTGCGCCCAAAAAGCCGAATATTTCGCCTTGATACACCTCGATGCTCACCTGGTCGACGGCGGTGAATTTGCCAAAGCGACGGGTAAGACCCTCGGTTTTAACCGATATGGTTTTGGGGGTCATGCTCATTTCCAATCAAGTTTAAAAAGACGTCTTCGATGCTGGGCGGGTGGGGACTCCAGCGCTCCAGCGCCCCGCTTAGTGAGTCCTGGTAACGCCGCCAATCTTCTTCTCGGGGCGGCTGATGAAAAGTCACGTGCAGGGCGTCGCCAAACAGTTGGGTGGCCTGCGCCTCCGGCTGGGAGGCAAAAAAATCACGCACCCGGCGCAGCTCTTTTCCCTCGATACGGAAAAGCGGATAGGGAAAGCCGGCTTTTAACCCGGCCGGCGTATCCAGGGCGGCAATTTTCCCGTTAAAAAAGAGCGCTACCCGGTCGCATTGATCCGCCTCATCCATGTAGGCTGTGGAAACCAGAATAGCGGCGCCCTCGTTTTGGATGGCGCGCAGAATCTCCCAAAATTCCTGGCGGGAGACCGGGTCCACTCCGTAGGTCGGTTCATCCAGCACCAGCACCCGGGGGGTGTGGATCAGGGCGCAGGAGAGGGCCAGCTTTTGTTTCATCCCCCCGGAAAGCGCCCCGGCGTAGCGTTTCCGGAACGGCGCCAATTGCGAGAAACGGTACATCCGGGCCATTCGCTCTTCCCGCTACGCTTCCGGCGCCTGGAAAAGACGGAAGAAAAAGTTGAGATTCTCCTCCACGGTCAAATCCGGGTAGAGCGAAAAACGCTGGGGCATGTAGCCTAACAGCGCGCGTATCCGGGCGGCTTGCTTGCGGGTGTCCAGCCCGGCCACTTCGATGCAGCCCCGGTCGGGCAGCAGCAGGGTGCACACCGCCCGGAGCAGGGTGGTCTTGCCGGCGCCGTCCGGGCCGATCAAGCCGAATAGCTCGCCGGGATTGACCTGAAAACTGACCCCGCGCAGCGCCTCGGTCTCTCCGAATTTTTTATAAACATCCCGGATTTCGATGCTGTTCATATTTTCCCATTTCCCCTGTCGCCGCAGGATTTAGCTTGCGTTTATTCCCCGGTAGCCGCATGCTTTAGCTTGCGAATGCGTTCTCAGAGTTCTTCGCAGTCTAAAGCCTGCGGCTACCGGCATTGTGTCTCGCCTTCGCAGTCTAAAGCCTGCGGCTACCGGCATTGGTTTTATTCTGCGGTAGCCGCATGCTTTAGCTTGCGAATGCGTTCTCAGAGTTCCGCGCAGTCTAAAGCCTGCGGCTACCGGCATCGTGTCTCGCCTTCGCAGTCTGAAGCCTGCGGCTACCGATATTGGGCTTATTCCCCCGGTCACCGCCGGCTTTAGCTAATGTGCCCGGAATAAACCCTGCCAACTACCACCCCAATTTTTGGCGCAATTCCCTTCCCGCCGCCCGGCTGATCACCAATTCACTGCGCTTTTGATCCCGCACGGTCATTTTATACCCGCCTCCGAACCAGGATTCGATTGCCTGTACATAGTTCAGATTGACAATGGTGGAGCGATGGATGCGGAAAAACTTCTCCGGGTCCAGACGGGCCTGCAGCTCTTCCAGGGTGTAATTGATGATGTACTTCTTGTTGACCAGGTGGGCAAAGACCAGCTTGTTCTCGACAGCGAAATAAACCACCTCGTCATCGGAGAGAATATAAATTTTATCGCCCACTTTTGAGGGGATGCGCCGCAGGTATGATTGCTGCGGCTGCCAGGTCTTCAGCAGTTCTTTGATTTGATCGGCGGGATTTTCGCTTTTGAGCCGTTCCCGGAGCCGTTCCACCGCCTCGGCCAGCCGCTCCTCGCTGTAGGGCTTCAGCAGGTAGTCGACCGCGTTGAGGCGGAAGGCCTGTACGGCGTATTCATCGTAGGCGGTGGTAAAGATGACCGCCGGGCGATGTTCCAGCAGGGGCAGCATGTCGATGCCGGACATATCGCTGAGGTGGATGTCCAGGAAGACCGCCTCCGGTTGCAGGCGCTCGATCAACCCTGCGGCGGCCTGCCCGGAATCTACGATTTCCAGCACCTGCACATCGGGAATTTTTTCCAGGAAATCCGCCAGCCGCCGGGCCGCCGGTTGTTCGTCTTCTACAATTATCGCGCGTATCATTTTTTCTCCACGGGAATTTTGATGGTCACGGTGGTTCCCTCCCCTTCCCGGGAGTCAATCTGCAATAAGCCGGGTTGATGAAACATCAGCTTCAGCCGCTCGGACAAATTTTCCAGGGCGTGACCGGGAACGGGCAACCGCCGTAGCCGGGCCGCCGGAATGCCGCTGCCGTTGTCGTGGATTTTCACTACCAGGGTGCGCCCTTCCCGGTCGATGCGGATCGATATATGGAGCGGCTGCTGCCGGTCTTTCCAGCCGTGATGCACGGCGTTTTCTACCAGCGGCTGCATCAGCAGAACCGGAACTGTTGTATCCAACTGCTGGATGTTTTGTTCTATGGCGACGTGTAAAGTGTCCCCAAAACGGGCCTGGAGCAGAGCAAGATACTTCCGGGTAAATTCCAGTTCCTGACCAAGGCTGATTGATTCTTGCCGGGCGTGCTGAAAAAGATGGCGCAATATCTGGCTGAGTTGGATGAGCAAGTGTTCCGCCTGCTCCGGGTTGCTGCGAATTAGGGAAGCGATAGTGTTGAGCGAATTAAACAGAAAATGCGGCTCGATCTGGGCGCGCAAGGCTGCCAGTTCCGCCCGGTGAAGAGCGGCTTCTTTGCGATTTTCCTGCCAGCGCAGTTGTACAAAACTGCCCACCAGGCTAACCGCACCGATGAGCAAAAGCATGGCCATGGCAGGAAAGAGCAGGCTGCGCAGTTCGCTGGTAATGACAAACTCGCTTTTTTCCGGGGAAAACGGGATGGCGACCAGGGCGATCAGCCCCTGCCAGAGCTGGACCGAGACTGCCTCGTGCAACCGGTTTTCCGGAAGCAGCACCACGGTTTGGATGACCAGCCCGGCCAGGTATGCCGCTCCCAGGGCAACCGTGTAAATCAGGGAACGCAGCAGCCACTGTTGCGCCGTAGAAAAGACTTCCAGCTTCCGGCCCAGGAACAGGTGGGTCAAGCCGAATGCCGCCCCGAAACAGAGGGCGTATGCGTAGCCGACGCCAATCGCCGCCCCGGTTTTATGGGTTGAGGGGAGCAAGAACAGGGTAAGCAAGGCGCCGCCCGCCAGGACGGCGCTGCCCCAAATGGCTGTTTTTTTTGCGTTGCTCATGCAGGTTGTTTACCGTTTAAAGTGTGCTGCTGCCAGAGAAAGGCTAATAGACTGCCCATCCCGAAACAGATTACCAGTAATTCGAAAAGGCCGCCCAGGTAGGGAATTTTTCCCACCAGGGAGAGTAATATCACGCCCAGGAGCAGCGACCAGATCATCACGCCCTGACCGTTTTGCTTCCCCATTAAACCCATCACCTGGTTGCCCAGAAAGGCTGCGCTTAATACGTAAGCCAGGTAGAGCAGCACCAGGTAAATCGCCAGGCCCATCAGTCCCACCGGAATGGTGACGATCAGAATTAGCAGGATCACCACTGCGATGGGGGCCGCGACCAGGGCTAAGAATCCGATCCCCAGGTTCTTGAGAACCTGTTGCTGTGCAAAGGCCAGGTACTCCCGGGAACTGTGTTTGAAGAAGACCGTCAATAACACACCGACGACAAACATGGCTGCCATCGACCACCAGAAGTAATAGCCGGCGTAAAAGGGTTTATCTTTTTCTACGGTTACCTGAAGATCATCCGGCAGGAAAGTCATGGTTGCGCGATCCGGCTGGTAGGGCAGGGTCAACTCGGTTCCGTCCCCGGCCTGATAGTTCTCGCCAAATTCCACCTTGCCGCCTTCCATCACGGTTTTTTCGCCAACGTAGCCGTTCAAAAACAGTTTACCGGCGCCCCCGATCAGCGATCCCTCGATCCGGCCGCCATCGAAGGAAAAATCACCGGTCCCTACATAAACATTGCCGTGAATGATCGCTTTGTCGGTCAATCGTACGCTGCCGCCGTACGCCAGCAGATCGCCGAAGACTTCCCCGTCAATGAGGATGCTTTCGGCAAAGCCGATCACCTGGTCCCCCACAACTCCCCGCACGACCAGGCGACGACAGGCCGCAACCACATCTTCTTCCACCGTTCCATTGATGGTCACGGTCTCGCATCCGGCGTAGAGGTCGCCGCGGATGACCCCATCCACATAAACAGACCGGCTGCCCACAAACAGATCGCTGGGAATCGTATCGGTTTTTGCCACCCGCACAATTTCCGATCCCCGGTAATCGGCGCCCAACAGCACGCTGCCAAACAGCAGCATCGGGACGATAAAAATCCAGATTGTTCTCATCGTGTTTCTCCTTTGTTTTGACTCTGCTCTTAAAATAAAGGAAGCGAGTCAAAATCAAATTTTAATCGTCCCAACGGTTGTTGCGGATGGCCGAACGGTCGGAATTTCCGCCCGACCGGTCTCGGGAAAGTGGTGATCATTGTTTCTCCAGCAATACTTCCACCGGCATCCCATGTTTCAGGATTCGCTCCGGATTGTCCACCTGCACGGTTACCGCATAGACCAGGGTGGTGCGGGTTTCCGGGGTCAGGATGCTTTTGGGCGTAAATTCCGCTTTGGGGCTGATCCAGGCAATCATGCTCGGCAAGGTGGTTTCCAGCCCATCCACGCGCACCTCTACCGCTTCCCCGGGGCGCATATGGGGCAGCATAGCCTCGCTGATATAAATTTTGATTTTCATCCGGCTCAGGTCGATGAGCTCCACCACCGGGCTGAGCGGCGGGGCGGCCTCGCCGGCTTCAAAGTATTTTTGGGAGACCATACCCGTCGAGGGGGCGATAATCCGGGCGTCCTTTATTTTTTTGGCGATGGTCTTCAATTGGGCGTCGATCTGTTTCTGCTTTGCGGCGATGCTTTGAAATTGCTGGCGGGCGCTTTGGCTGCTTAAGCGGGCCTGGTCGAGTTGGTTGGCCAGATCATCCAACTGCTGGCGGGAGGTGGTGTTTTGCCGGAAAAGCGCCTCGATGCGCCGGTATTTCTCCTCCAGGTACGATTGGCGGCTCAGGGCCTGATCCAGGCGGGTGCGCATCAACTGATGCTGCGCGGCCAGTTCCTCCCGGGCGGCCAGCAACCGCTCCTTCTGGTAGACCAGGTCAATCGTATCCACCACGGCGATCACATCTCCCCGGGCCAACTCCTGTCCCTCCTCCACCATAAAAGCGATGATCTTTCCCCCGGTCAAGGCCGGCACTTGCACCTCGGTTCCCTGGGCTACCGAGGTGTAGACCTGCTCCAGCGAGGTTTCTTTACAGCCGGAAACTGCCAACCCCAGTCCCAAAAGTAATCCCACTAACATGCGTTTCATGTTTGTTCCTCAGTTTTCAGATGATAGGTCCGTTTTACCGATGCTCCCCAGCGCGTAATCCAGGCGAAGCCGTTCTTTGTTCCACTCCAGGAGGGCCTCCTGCAAATTCAACTCCGCCCGGGTAAGCGCCTTCTCGGCGGCCCGCAGGTCCAGGTTGGTCGCCAGCCCCTGCTGATACTGGGCCAGGGTGATCCGGTAGCGCTCTTTTTCCTGGGCGAGCAATTGTTTGCGGAGCTCGATCCGCTCCCGGGCGTTGCGCAGTAATTCATAAGCTTCCCGCACCTGCTGGATAATCTCCTGGCGCATTTGTTGAGCCTGGAGGGAAAGCCGTTGCTCCGAGAGGCGGGATTGGGCCGCTTTATGGACGTCGCGTTTCCAGTTCCATAGCTCCCACTTCAATTGAACTCCCAGGGTGTAGTAATCCATCCAGATGTCGTTGAAAAAGTCCACCCCGGGGCGGGCGTAATGATAGGAAGCATTGGCGGCAATTTGCGGATAATAGGCCGATTGGAGCGCTTTGCCGCGAAATTGTTCTGCTTTTTGGAGACGCCGCAATTGTTGCAGTTCTGGCCGGGCCGCTTCTGCGGCGGCAAACAGTTCCTCGACATTCGGCAGGTTAAACTGGGGATGCTGATCGATATCGGGGATGATGTCCAGCGGCTGTTCGCTGTTCAACAGATGACCAAAGCGCGTCAATTGCACCCGGTAGGCGTTTTGCAATTCCTTCAGCGTAGTCGATAATTCCAGCTTCCGGTTGGCGGCTTCCAGGGTGTCGAACGCCGCCGCCTGCCGGGCGTGATAGAGATTGCGCAGGCGAGTCAACCGGTCCTCCGCCCGGGCAATGGCCTGGCGCAGCACTTCTTGCCGCAGGCGGTTCGACTGCAACTCATAAAACAGCAGGCCTACCCGGAGCTTCAAACCGTTTTCCATGGCCCGGCGGGTTTGCCGGCCGGCCTGCTGCTGCTGACGCGCCGCATTGACCAGGTTGCGGGTGCGAAAACCGCTAAAGACCAACTGGCGCACCTGCAGGGCCAGGTCGTACTGATCCTTGCTGCCCACTTCCAACTCGGAGGGCGCGCCGGGCAAACGAAAGGGAAACTGAATGGCCGCCAACTCCGAGACATGCTGGTAGCCGGCCGTCGCGCTGAGCGTGGGCAGCCAGGCGGTCTTTTGGAGGGCAACTTCCCGCCCGGCTCGCTCGATATCGGTTTGCTGGGCTTGCAGACCAAAGTTGTTTTGCAGGGCAATCTCCCAGGCCTCCGCTAAACTGACGCGCGGTTGCGCCGCAAGCGTCGAAACCAGAATTATCGTTAAAAATAGGGACATAAGGGATTTCATAAGCCACCTGAATTTCTTAAAAGATTATCCGTTTCGTGTCTTTTCGGATGTTTCGTAGGCGAATAATTACATGGAATTCAACCTCACTCCGGGGCAATACCCGACCAGAGCAAGGCGCATACCTCGCGTTTGCGCTGCGCCAGAAATTTGCTCGAATTCACTTTGATTTCCGGCAGCATTTTTTCTACGATGGGTTGGGCGATAAACGGATAAACACAGAGGCCGATCACACTGATTACCAGGTGCAGCGGATCGGCGGCGCGTATTTGCCCGGCCCGGATTGCCGCCTGAATTTTTTCCACAAAGGGAAATCTGCTAAATCCTTGCTCCCGGAACACCTCCCGGGCTGTTTCGGAAAACAGTTCTCCCCCCTTTTGAATCTCCCAGAGCACAAAACGTACGATTTCGGGATGCCGGGCCAGGGCGTCGATATAACTTTCCACAAAACGCTCCAGGAGCACTTTCACATCATCCGTTTCCGGGACTGCTCCCAACAATTCCTGAAAGAAAGTGCGCACCTGGGTGCGAAACACCTGGCGGTACAGCCGGTCTTTATTGCGAAAATAGTAATGCAGCAGGGCCTTGTTAATGCCCGCCTGATCGGCAATCTCCTGCATCCGCGCGCCGTCCTTTCCCTTTTGCAAAAAGACCCGGGTCGCCACCGAGATAATTTTCTGTTCCGCATCGGACAACTTTTCAGTCACACGAACCGCCTTGTTAACCAGGTGGTTAAATTTTTTGGTTAAAATAAATCATGTACTGAAAATTGTCAAGGGAAATTTGCCTGATTGTGAAACGTGATGCGGGAAACGTGAATCATGGACAGGTTGAAAGATGAGTAACGAATAACAAGTATTGCGTGAAGTGTGATGGAGGAGCTTGCTTAAAACGGAATGAGATACAATTTCATTCGTCATTCGTCACTCGTCATTCGTCATTCGTTATTGGTTGCCCATCACCACCAACTGATAGATATTTTCCGGGGGGATAAACGATTCAAAAATTTCTTCATTATGGGAAATGAGCAGAATCCCTTTGCCCTCTTGCTGTTTTTTGCGGAGAAGTTCCACGATTTTGCGAATGCTGTGAAAATCCAGGCCGTTGAGCGGTTCGTCCAATATAAGCACATCGGTGTCCAGCACCAGGGTGCGCAGAAGATTGAGGCGCTGTTTCTGTCCCCCGCTTAACTGCGCTACCGGTTTGTTCAGAAATGCCGCGTTGATGGGCGGATCAAACAGCATCCCCAGCCATTTCTCCAATAGCCCGGGCGTCAATTCTTTGCCGAGCGGCAATCCTTTAAAAACGGATTTTACCTTCGACTTGAGATTCAAGGCCTCATCGGCGTGCTGAAAGACCATCCCGGCCCGTTTTCCCCAGATATGCCGGCGCCAGAAGGGCTGGGGTGTTTCCTGGTTAATCAGCAAATCTCCCAGGTGCAGTTGCAGGTTCTGGCAAGGCTGCAAGCCCATGATGATCTTAGCCAGGGTGGTTTTGCCAACCCCGCTGGCCGCCTTCAGGTAGATCATTTCACCGCGTTGTAAAGCCAGGGAATCGATGGAGCGGGAATTGCCGTTGCGCCGAAAGCCCATGGTTTTGCCGAAAACCCGGTATCCGGACTTGATCTTCAGGAGCGGGGCAGTGCTGCCGGAGGGCGGCTCGGGCGCCGGCTGTTCACTGTGGAGCCATCGCAGGTAATCCTCCGGGGAGAAATTCACCAAAGTGAGCTTTTGACGCACATCGCGGGTGAGTTCCTTAAAGCGGATTTTTTCCAGCAAATCCTTGTGGGCCTGGTAAATCCGGCTGATCATGGAATAGTCGTGAGTGATCAGCAGGATGGTAAAGGGGCGCTGCCGGTACCGCTCGAAGAGCATCTCCAGGAAGCGGTTCCGGTAATAATTATCCAGGCTGCCGGTCGGTTCATCAAAAATAAACAGGCCTTGTTCCGGGGGGATTTTGTTCTGTTGGCTGAGGGCGATTTTTTTGAAGGCCATCGCCAGGAGGATGCGCTGTTTTTCTCCCCCGCTGGGGCGATAGGGTTTGGGAAACAACCGCAGAATCTCCCGCACGGCGCGATCATCATCATCCCACAAAGCCCGCAGGATGGCCGGCTCATCGGGCGCCTGCCGCAATTGTCCTTCCCGCAATTGATCCTGCAAGGTGTAGAGCGGATGCAGATGGGTGGAGGGCTCCTGGAAGACAAAAAATCCGGACTCGCGCAGCATCAGCATTTCCGAAGTTCTCAGGTAATCGCGGTAGTTCTTGCCGTTGATAAGCGCCTCCAGGTAGTGCGGGTCCAGCAGCCCGAATACCGCCTTGGAGAGAATCGACTTGCCAATCCCGGATTCGCCGAACAACAAGGTGATTTTCCCGGCTTCCCAACGAAAATCGTTGATCTCTACAATGGGACGTGCGTGCTTTTGAATGCTGATTTTATAATTGAAATCCATAGTTTGCCCAAAAATCGTTACTAGTCAGCCTTGTTTTTTGACAGGATCAACAGGATTGACGGGATTATATTTATCCTGTTGATCCTGATTATTTGTCTTGTTGAACTTTCCGGTAATTCGCTTTGTTACCGTGTACTTTTTCAATATGTCTCCCTGACGGGGTTTTGGATGTGATAAGATTATTTTTTACTTTTTGATGTTACGTAGTATCCTTGCTCAACATGTCACCGCTACGCGGTTTTAAATTTTAATGGCACTATTTCTATAAACATATCACCGCGATGCGGTTATTAAGTAAATGACACTGAATAAACAACACTTTTTCAGGCACTACCGGCTTCGACGAGCTCAGCCTCCTGGCTGGGACTGCTGGCTGAGCTTGTCGAAGCCAGCAAGTACGAATTGTCGTTTATTTAAGTGCAATTACTTATCACCGCGATGCGGTTATTAAGTAAATGACACTGAATAAACGACACTTTTTCAGGCACTACCGGCTTCGACGAGCTCAGCCTCCTGGGTGGGACTGCTGGCTGAGCCTCGTCGAAGCCAGCACTACGAATTGTCGTTTATTTAAGTGCAATTACTTAGTTACAAAAAGTGCACGGTAGAGAAATATTTCTGTGGTCTCTCGAATCAAATTCTTTGTATTTGTGTAGCCGCACAGTTATGAAGTGAAATTATCCTCAGCCCGGCCCTCCCCGAAATCGGGGAGGGAGAGCGGTTTCCCCCGATTTCGGGCTTCGTCGTGAGCTCAGCCGAACGGGGGATTAAGGGGCTTTACCATTGCATGAAGGCAACACAAATACAATTTTTTCTAAAACAGCCAAACCTGTGGTCAATCCGGTGAGGAAACATCGCTCAGTTAAGCAAAAACCTGCTTTAAGACCCCAGCGCGGGGTTGCCCTGCGAAAAGCGGTCTTGACGGTTGCCGGCCTGGCGCTGATTTACGGCCTGTTCCAACTGCCGGTTTACAACTGGTGGTGGAATGATCGCCTGATGCGCTACTATCGCGAATTCCCCGGGCAATGGCAGATGGAACAGCCGGAGAAAATCCTCTTTGCCAGGCACGGCTACGCCTACCTGATTCCCCGACAGATTGATCAAAATCTTCCCCGGGATGCAGTGGTGCTGCTGCCTTCCCGCCAATATGTGCGAAAAAATTTCTCCACCAAAATGTTTCAATGGTACCACGGGGCCTGGAACTATTACTTCTTCGGGCCGGAGCGGAAATACTATCATTACGACCCGCGGCTGAATCTTCCTCTGGAAAAAATCACTCATGTAGTGCTGCCGATTACCCCGGAAACCGGGATAGAGAAATCCCTGCTGGAGGGCAGCATGTTGCTGCTACCTCCCATCCCCAACAACCGGGGAGAGGCGGTGGAAATCCGGGCCATTCCGGTGCGGTCGGCGGCGCAGTTGCAGGAAATCATTGAGATGATCGAAAAAAACAGCGAATAATTATGTGGGCAATCGCGATCATACTGTTAAACTATCTGCTGGGCTGGGCGCTGTTAAACCGGCTCAAATTCAGCGGCGGGCGGATGGAGATTATCGGGCTCTCGTTTCCGCTGGGCCTGGGAGCGGCCACGCTGATCGTCTTCCTGTTAGACGTGTTGGGACTGCCGCTGCATCGCGGGGTGGTGTTTGGCGCAATTACCCTGGCGGTGTTGATCCTCATCTATTTTTCCCGCCAGGAAATCCGTATCGGCCTGAAGCACCTGACCGATAAACAAGAGCGGCGTCCCCGTCAGCGCCACCCCATCGAAATCGTTGTGGTGGGATTGCTGGGGCTGATCTTTTTCATCAGCGCCTGGCGATGCTATTTCTTTCCCGTCACGCCCTATGACTCCATCGTCGGCATCGACCTGGTCGCCAAATACGCAGTTATGTTCGGCAAGATCAATTCACCGATGTACAGCGACCTGGCCCCCATTTTAAGCACCCAACCCTATTACGCCCCCTTCACCGCCCTGAGCCAAATTCTCTACCGCCTGGCGGACCTGCCCTACGGAAAAATCTGGCTCAGTTTGATGTTCCTCTCCTTCATGCTCACCCTTTACGCCCATTTTCGGGCCCGTCTGCACCCGGTTCTGGCGGGGCTGCTTATCCTGGTGTTAGCGATCACCCCGGAGATGTACGCCTACACTCTTTTGCTGCAAACCGACTATGCCAACGCCGTTTTTGTCTGCCTGGGGATTATCTATTTTTACCGGTTTCTCAAAGAATCGCAGGGGTCGCACTTTTGGACCGGGGCAA
>JAJRYW010000683.1 GCA_024275555.1 Calditrichota bacterium
AAAAAGAATCTCACCTACGTGGGGATTCTCTTGGGCATCTTGGCGCTAGTCTCTTACGGCTTCGGTATTATCCTGGCCGACGCCCTGGACTCAATCCGGTTCTTCGGTTTTAAACTGGGCTTTTGGTTTGCCAACCAGGGTTCGGAGATCACCTTTGTGATTTTGATCTTCGTGTATGTGCGGTTGATGAACAACCTCGATCAGGAATTCGATGTTCATGAAGATTGAGGATTAAGAGACTCTTAAACTACTATTGAACAGAATATAATTGGAGGATATTTGAATGAGTATTTTAGTATGGACCTGGATTATGGTCGGAGCGACCTTCAGTCTCTATATAGGGATTGCCATTTGGTCGCGGGCCCATTCTACCGGTGATTTCTACGTGGCTTCCAAGCGAATTCACCCGGTAGCGAACGGGATGGCCACAGCCGCAGATTGGATGTCCGCCGCCTCATTTATTTCTATGGCCGGGCTTATTGCATTCCTGGGCCGGGCCGGTTCAATGTACCTGATGGGCTGGACAGGGGGCTATGTGTTGTTAGCAATGCTCCTGGCCCCATACTTGCGTAAGTTCGGTAAGTATACCGTGCCTGATTTTGTCTCGGAGCGCTATTACTCTGACACCGCGCGGGTAATTGCCATTATCTGCGCCATCTTTATCTCCTTTACCTATGTAGCCGGCCAGATGCGCGGGGTAGGAATTGTCTTCTCCCGCTTCCTGGAAGTGCCGGTTAATACCGGGGTAATTGTGGGGATGGCAATTGTATTCTTCTATGCCGTGTTAGGGGGTATGAAAGGAATTACCTACACCCAGGTGGCCCAGTACTGTGTGTTGATTATCGCTTACTTGCTGCCGGCAATCTTTATCTCCATCCTGATGACCGGTAATCCCATTCCTCAATTGGGATTCGGTTCTCATTTGTCGGAAGCCATGGGCGGAACCTACTTGCTGGACAGATTGGATGGTCTTAACATAGAACTTGGCTTTACCGCCTACACGGCCGGGGGTGCAAAGAGCATGATCGACGTGTTAGCGATTACGGTGGCCCTGATGGTCGGCACCGCCGGGCTGCCGCACGTAATCATCCGTTTCTTTACCGTGCCGAAAGTAAAAGACGCCCGTTCTTCGGCCGGCTGGGCGCTGCTTTTCATCGCCTTGTTGTATACCACCGCTCCGGCTGTGGCGGCTTTTGTGCGCACCAATATGATCCTTTCGCTGCATGACAAAGAATACACCCATGCACCCAGCTGGTTCAAAAACTGGGAAACCACCGGCTTAATTAGCTGGGTGGATAAGAATGATGATGGGATCATTACTTATGCGCCGGGGGCGCCTTTTAAAGGCAAGCCCAGCTACACCCCGGAAAAGGGAACTTACGGCCAAAAACTGGTCAGCAATCCGTTGACCGACAACTCCAACGAACTGTATGTAGACCGGGATATTATGGTATTGGCCAATCCGGAGATTGCCGGGTTGCCCAACTGGGTTGTGGCCCTGGTTGCCGCAGGGGGGTTAGCAGCGGCGCTCTCCACGGCGGCGGGCCTCCTGCTGGTGATCTCCACCTCCATTGCCCACGACCTGATTAAGAAAACCGTTGCCCGGGATATTTCCGAAAAACAGGAATTGCTCTACGCCCGTATTGCCGCCGGTTTTGCCGTGTTGTTAGCCGGCTACTTCGGCATTAACCCACCCGGGTTTGTAGCCCAGGTGGTGGCGTTTGCCTTCGGGTTGGCGGCGGCTTCCTTCTTCCCGGCCATCCTGATGGGGATTTTCTCCAAGCGAATTAATCGCGAAGGGGCCCTCTCCGGCATGGTGGTTGGAATTGTCTTTACCGCCGCTTATATTATTTACTTCAAGTTCATCAATCCTGGTGCGAATAACGCCGAGCACTGGTGGTTTGGTATCTCTCCGGAAGGGATCGGTACTATTGGGATGATCCTTAACTTTATCGTGGCCGGAATTGTTGCCAAATTTACACCGGAACCCCCACAAGAAATTCAAGCCATGATTGAAAATATCCGGGTTCCCAGGAGCGCCAAAGACTCCGCCGGCGTTCACTAAAAAAGCTGCATTTTGGATCAGAGCCGGCAACGCGCCGGCTCTGATCTGCTTTTTAACGGCAAACGATGGAAGGATCTGATGAACCAAACAAAGGTCACCGTGAGAAAAGGCCCAGGAGCCTGCTGGAAATTGTTCAGTTATGGCTTAAACAATCCATCCTGGGCCTTTTCAGACGGTGATTCTCTCATCTAAATCGATCCAAACAAAATACCAGAAGGAGGGCTTTTATGAAGTATCATCCAGCTCCAAGCTTTAGCGCCAAGGCGCACATCAAAAGCTTAGATGAATACTACCAGCTTTACGAGAAATCTATTCGGGACCCGGAGGGATTTTGGGCGGAACAGGCCGAAAAACGCCTGACCTGGTTTAAAAAATGGGATATGGTTCGCGAATACGATTTTGTCAATGCAAACCTGGCCTGGTTCAAAGGCGGTAAAATCAACGCTTCCTATAATTGCCTGGATCGTCATGTGGAAAGCGGGCATGGAGACCAAACAGCGATTATATGGGAAGGCAATGATCCCAATGAATCGAAAACGTTTACTTACGCCGAAGTGCTGGAGCAGGTAAGTAAATTTGCCAATGTGCTCAAAGCCCATGGGATCAAGAAAGGCGACCGGGTCTGTATCTATTTGCAGATGATCCCCGAACTGGCCTTTGCCATGCTGGCCTGCGCCCGGATCGGGGCGGTGCACTCCATCGTTTTTGGCGCCTTCAGCGCCGATTCGCTTCGCGACCGGATCAATGACTCTTCCTGTAAAATGCTGATTACCCAGGACACCGCCATGCGCGGGGCCAAGAGCGATATCCCCATGAAAGCCAATGCGGATACAGCCGTGAAAGACACCCCCTCGATTGAAACCATCGTTGTGGTGCAACGCACCGGTCATTCCGTAAATATGCAAGACGGCCGGGATGTCTGGTGGCATAAAGAGTTAGCCAAAGTAGACGCCGACTGTCCCGCCGAAGAGCTGGACGCCGAAGACCCGCTGTTTATTCTCTATACTTCCGGTTCCACCGGTAAACCCAAAGGCGTGCTTCATACCACCGGCGGTTACCTGCTCTATACGTCCTTAACCCATGAACTGATTTTTGATTATCACGAAGGCGATATCTACTGGTGCACCGCCGATATCGGCTGGATTACCGGCCATAGTTATATTATCTACGGCCCGATGGCCAATCGCGCTATTACCATGATGTACGAAGGAGTGCCTACTTATCCGGACTACGGGCGGTTCTGGGCTATCGTGGAAAAACATAAGGTGGATCAATTTTACACCGCCCCCACGGCTATCCGGGCCTTGATGAAGGAAGGCGACCAGTGGCCGAAGAACCACGATCTCTCCAGCCTGAAGCTGCTCGGCACCGTGGGTGAACCGATTAAAGAACCGGAATGGCTGTGGTACTACAAAGTGATCGGCCAGGAAAGATGCCCCATTGTCGATACCTGGTGGCAGACCGAAACCGGCGGCGTGCTGATTACCCCGCTTCCCGGCGCAACTCCCACCAAACCGGGGTCGGCCACTTTGCCCTTCTTCGGGATCGAGCCGGTGCTGCTGGATGAGCAGGGCAACGAGCTGGAAGGCGTCGCCCAGGGCTACCTGTGCATTAAAACCGCCTGGCCTGCACTGATGCGCACCGTCTATGGCGATCACGAACGTTTCCGCCAGACCTATTTTGAACGCTTCCCCGGTTATTATATGACCGGCGACGGCGCCAAACGCGATGAAGACGGTTATTTCTGGATCACCGGGCGGGTGGATGACGTGCTGAATGTCTCCGGCCACCGGATTGGCACCGCGGAAGTGGAAGGCGCCATCGGAAAAGCGGAAGGCGTCGCCGAAGCGGCGGTAGTGGGATTCCCGCACGAGATCAAAGGCCAGGGCATCTACGCCTATGTAACCTTGATGAGCGGCGTGGAACCCAGCGAAGAAATCGAAAAAGCGATTATCAAGAGTGTGCGCACTATTATCGGACCCCATGCCGCGCCGGATAAAATCCAATTTACCCCGGCGCTGCCCAAAACCCGCTCCGGCAAGATAATGAGACGGGTTTTGCGCAAGATTGCCGAAGGCGATCTGGAGCACGTGGGCGACATCTCCACCCTGGCTGATCCCAGTGTGGTGGAGGCCCTGGTGGCCGGCGCAAAATAATTTTTTCCCGGGTCCGGCCGGTAGATTGCCGGTCGGACCCGGAATTTATTGCTGACTGTAAAGGCCGGGCGCTATTGATGCAGATAAACGCAGGTTTTATCTGCCTGAAAAGCACTGTTTACATGCTGTTTAGTTCCGGCATAAACTCTCCGTCTGTTTGCGTCTTTAAAGGCATAGTGTGGAAAATAGATTTGTGATTATAAACCTGGTAGCCGAACGAACAGGCCTGCAAGACCCGAAGGAGGAAGTATGATGAGTTATCAAGAAGAATACCGGCGCTCTATCGAAGAACCGGATGCCTTCTGGCGCGAAAAAGCTGATCTGATCAAATGGTACGAAAAACCTCAGTCGATATTGTCCAAAAATGAAAAAGGATTTTATCAATGGTATAAAGGCGGGAAATTAAATACGGCCTACCTGGCCCTGGATTACCATGTGGAAACCGGGAGAGGGGATCAAATTGCGCTAATCTATGACTCTCCCTCGACCAATACCCAGAAAAAATTTACTTACAGGGAGCTGCGCGACCAGGTTGCCCTGTTTGCCGGGGTGCTGGCTGAATTGGGCGTTCAAAAAGGCGACCGGGTGGTGATCTATATGCCCATGGTTCCCGAGGCGGCCATTGCGATGCTGGCCTGCGCCCGCCTGGGGGCGATTCATTCGGTGGTTTTTGGCGGTTTTGCCTCGAATGAGTTAGCGATCCGCATTGATGACGCCAAGCCCAAAGTGATGGTCTCCGCTTCCTGCGGCATCGAGTTTGATAAGGTGATTCCCTACAAACCCCTGCTGGATAAAGCGCTCGAATTATCCGAACATAAACCCGGCAGTTGTGTCATCCTGCAGCGTCCCCAGGCAGAAGCCCAACTGACGCCCGGCCGTGATTATGACTATTATCAACTGATGGCCTCGGCGGAGCCGGCAGATTGTGTGGCGGTAGACGCCGCCGATCCGCTCTATATCCTCTATACCTCCGGCACCACCGGTAAACCCAAGGGAATTGTGCGCGACAACGGCGGCCATGCGGTGGCGCTGCGTTATAGTATGGGAGCGATCTATGCCGTTCAGCCGGGAGATGTCTACTGGGCGGCCTCGGATGTCGGATGGGTGGTCGGCCACTCCTACATTGTCTATGCGCCGCTGATCAGCGGATGCACCACGATTCTTTTTGAAGGCAAGCCGGTGCGCACTCCCGACGCCGGCACTTTCTGGCGGGTGATGGCCGAGCA
>JAJRYW010000684.1 GCA_024275555.1 Calditrichota bacterium
GATACAGAGTGGACAATTAGACTCAAAAGGGAAATTAATTACGGACCTGTTAGCAATGTGAATCACGAGTTGAGAATTTGACGCAGATAAACACTGAAAAAGGCTGAAAACCGCAGAAAATTCTCTTGAATCAAAAACAGTCAATAGACCTTGTTACAAACTAAGTTTATATTGTCACATAACTTATGTCATTTCGAACGAAGAGAGAAATCTGTTAACACTCAAAACTTTATCTTTAATTTACAATTGTTTCAGCAAATTTAATGTCGAATATGCACAGATTTCTCTCTCCGTCCCTGGAGTTCGAAATGACAGTGGCTTTTTAAAGCTAATAATTACAGTTCTTTAAAAGGTAATAAGGTCTAATCAATTTAAATCCTAAAGCACGCCTCCCGGCGGAAATCTGCCGAGATCATCGGTATTCGGCGTCAGATTAAATTCAAGCTGTGATTGGCATGGGCAGTAAAGCACCAGGAATGGATGGTGCGAGAGAGGAGGCTGATGAGGGGAGCGACAGGCGGGATGGACGGAACCCGGCAACCCGAAAAGACAACGGTCGTTGCCGGGGCAGTTTTAGAGCCGTATTCCGTAGGCTTTCGGACAGGCAGAGTAGGGGCGTTTGCTCACTTACTTTGCAAAGACAGACTCGTCCCAGGTAGATTCGCTCTCGTGGTTCGAAGTAATGTAGAACCCGTAATCATCGCAGGAAGAAGAGCGGTAGAAAAAGAAAGAGCCCCATACTTTCACAATATAAACATGGCCGAATTCTTTATAGCCCATCCGGAAAACGGAGCGCAGGGAACTGAAGTTATTTGCTTCCACGTAGGAGATCAGTCCCCGAAAGCCGAGGTCGGTATACCTTTTAAGCGCATTGGCCATTCCCACGGCGTGCAGCCGTTTGCCGCGGAACTCTTTCCGGGTGTACCCGCGATACATGTACATCCAGGCATTATCAAAATGCAAAGACAACTCATGCGACAAACGCGTGGGAAGATTGGAGTACCACCCGTAAGCTGCCAATTGATCCTGGTAAAGGAGTCCATAACACTGGTCCTGTTTCGCAAAGGCATATTCGAGGAAGGAAGGCGGCATATCGTTTTGGGGGTCTTGCGCATATTGCAGAAGTTCTTCGCGGGTTAAAAACCTGCCGGTAAAGCAGTCGGGGATAGCCAGGTAGGTTGGGTCGAGACTCTCGAGTTCGAGCGTCATACCTACCAAATTTTTGTAATATGTGACTTGATTGAGACCCTTTGAGAAAAGATCGGTGAGAAGCGCAGCGGTACCAAACTTTTTGTAGACCCGAGAGTAATCTTTTAAATTCATCGCTAATCCTTCAATGATGAATATTCCCTTATCTAATATTTATCTTCGGCACGAACAACAATCCACTTACTTAGTTTAACAAATAATATTTATTTTGCAAGTTGATTTTTGTTAGGAGCTACTCAACTGAACTTTTCTCGCATACTCTCCAATGCTTTACTTAAAATTTTATACGTTTTTTTAAAATAATCGACCGGTTTACCGTAGGGATCGTGGATATCTATCGGCTTCGGCGTCCCCGGGTAAAACTCTCCTAAAAAAAACACTTTTTTTGATGCCGCCGGAAATTCCTTTTTAATCCGTTCGAAGAGTTCCACATCCATAATAATAAGCACGCCGGCGGAGTTTACCGATTCTTCGGTAAGCAATTTGGAACGGTGTGAAGAGAGGTCAACTCCAAACTCTTTGGCCGCACGTAAGGCATTCTCCGGGCTGGGACGATTTATTCGCTCGATAAACCCGGTTGAGACAACCTGAAAACCGTTCACCCCCTGCTGAACGAGCAAGCGCTTTAAATAATATTCCGCAAAGGGGCTGCGGCAAATATTGCCTTTGCACACAAAGTTAATGGTGGGATTTTTCCGCACCAATTTCCGGAATTTCCGCATCCGCCAGCGGTTCCGGAGTGTATTCCGGCCAAAGTTCAAGCGGATCAGGGCAGCTTTAAGTTTTTGCCATGCGCCCTGGAATTGGCCCAACAAATAACCGCCGATATGCACCAGACCGGGCCGGGGATCATCCCAGACCAGGGTGTCATAGTGTTCCCGGAGCAGCAGGATATTTTTTACCTCGGCCAGCGCTTTGGGCAGCGGGACGGTAATCAGCAGCGGGTTGGATTTGTCTGCCCGCAGGTTTTCTTTAAACCAATCAAAATCTTTCACAAAATTGCGGCAATAGACTTCGTATTTATATAACGGCTGAGCAGGTTCTTTGCCCAGCACCATCATATCGTACAATAATCCCGGGAAATCCACGCCGGCGGCAATGGCCAGGGGCAGGGACCCCCAGAAGCGCCCGTTAATTTCCATCAGCATGTATTCGCCGGAAAGCGGATCGTATTTATATTCCACCATTGCCACGCCGGTCCAGGCCAATTCTTTGAGCATACTCATGGAGTGCTTCAGCAGCACCGGGTCTAACGGGACGCTTTTGCGATAGCTGCTGCCGCCCCCGCCCAGGGGCTCGTGCACGCGCTCATGCTGGAACGCCGCAATCAGTTCCCCGTTCCGGGTTAAAAACTCCTGCCCAACTCCGTACCCGAGATGGAACGATTGCAGCAGCGCCGGGCATAAGGGCAAAATTCCCTGCAATTGCTCTTCCAGGCCCGGCCGGTTTTGGGCCGCCGACACATTCAAATTATAACGGCGGCCGTCTTTCCAGACTTTGGAAGAAATGGGCTTGATGATTACCGGAAAAGAAAGCCGGGGAAGCGTTTCGGATAAATCGGAGAGGGATTCAATCCGGTAAGTTTCCGGAATCGGAACACCAACTTTTTTTGCCAGTTCAAAGGTCTTGCTTTTACGGTAGGTGTATTGGAAGCCCCGGTCATCCGGTACGGCTAAGCGGGCAAATTTGGCAAACTCCTCACGGTATTTGACCACCAGCACCAGGTAGTTGTCTGCGGTCGGGATGATGAGATCATAATCTACCGTTTCCAGGCGGCTGAGCAGCTTTTCTTTCCAGGCCTGCGGTTCGTCGCCGGCATTCGGCAGAGTAATCACTTTACGGGTATACCTGGAAAGGGTGCACAGGGAGTTCGGCGTATCCACACCGACGTGCACTTCCAGGCCCTTGCGTCCCAGGCTTCTCACCACCGTTAAGGCGGCCCGGTCGTCTACACCCAGCACTAAAACACGATTTGATATGGCAGCAGTCATTTTGTTCGACAGTTTCCGGTTAAAGTATGGCTTTAAACACGGCGCGTATCGGCGTCGATAAAGATTTGATGCCAAAGCTCAAAATTCAGCAATGTCCAAATCCAGCGGCTATAATCCCGCTTTTCATTAGAATGATCTTCAATAATTCTCCGGATAATTTGCGGGTTGAAATAGCCCCTCTCAATGGCCCGTTTCGATAATAAAACTTCCTGGGCGTAGGCTTTCAGTTCTTTTTTAAACCAATGTTTTTTGGGGATATCAAAACCCTGCTTGGGTTTCTGGAAAACATGCTCGGGGAGATAGCGGCGCAACACCGATTTCAGGAACGCCTTTCCTTCCCCGTTTTCCATTTGCCACTCGGGAGGCAGCTTGGCGGAAAACTCGGCGATGGTGTAATCCAGGAACGGCGCCCGGGTTTCCAGGGATACCGCCATGCTCATTTTGTCAACTTTTACCAGGATATCATCCGGCAGATAAAACTTAATATCGAGATACTGGTTCCGGGTCAGCAGGGGCATCTTTTCCAAAGATTGTACGTAGGGAAACAGATCGAAGCTGAACCGGAAATCGCCAATATCAGAACATAAATCATTACTGAAAAGAATGTTTTTGATATAGGGATACAGCCCCAGGTTATACGCGTGCTCTTCTCCGTTGGCAATATCCACCAACATGTTGCGGCCGGGAAAATTCAGGGGCAGGCGGTCGGCAACCGGTTTGAGCAGCAATTTCCGGGTCCATTCGGGAAACTTTTTATAGCGGTCGTACTGGCTGATGCGTGCGTAGCGGGTATAGCCGGCAAAGAGTTCATCGCCGCCGTCTCCGGAGAGGACCACGGTAACATATTCCCGGGCCATTTTGGAGACGTAATAAGTGGCGATCGAGGACGCGTCTGCAAAAGGCTCATCAAAATGCCAGACCACATCGGGGAAAATCGATACGGCTTCCGGGTTTACGATGAGCTCCTGGTGTTTGGTCTGAAAATGATTGGCGATGAAACGGGCGTCATCGGTTTCCGAGTAATCGGCCTCCTGGTAACCGATGGTAAAGGTCTGCACGGGAATTTCATTGATAATCGACATCATCCCCACCACGCCGCTGGAATCCACGCCCCCGCTTAAAAAAGCGCCCAGCGGCACATCGCTGATCAGGCGGCGCTGCACCGCTTTGTAGATCAGTTCGTACAATTCATCCTGGTATTTCCGCTTGTTTTCCGAGGGCGACACCTGGTTGTATTCCA
>JAJRYW010000685.1 GCA_024275555.1 Calditrichota bacterium
CACGATGCTCCCGATATTGAGTTTCATAAGAAAGTCAACCGGAGATTGTTTGAGAATTGCGATCTTGTGCATGTGCACTCGCACGATGTTGGCGAGTATCTCAGCCGAGAATACCGTTTTAATGCAGACCAAATCCATGTTATGCCTCACGGCCATTATTCCGACTACTATGGCCGGCGAATCGTCAGGGCAGAAGCAAGGAAAATGCTGGGTATCCCCGGGGATGCGCCGGTTCTGTTGAATTTCGGAAATCTTAAAAGATATAAAGGTTTGGAGGCCGCTCTCCGGGCCTTTCGACAATGCCAAAATGATCAATTGTATTTTTTGATTGCCGGGAAACCATCCGATGCAGCAATGAGAGAATACCTGGAGAAAGCCGGGGAACAAGATCCGCGCCTGATCCTGAAGCTGGGAGAGTTGAAAAGAAATGAAGTTGCGCCGTTGTTCTCCGCCGCGGATGCTTTTATTTTCCCCAGCCGGTTTTTCTTAACCAGCGGATCGGCAATGCTGGCCTTAACCTTCGGCGTACCGGTTATTGCTCCCGCGCGGTTCCACCTGGCGGAATTCGAAAATAAAACATTCTTTCAGGCCTGGACGCCGGATGCCCCGGAGCGCCAAATTGCGGTAATGGAAAATCTCCCCGCCTGGCTAAAACAGGTTGATGACCGGGAGTTCTCCTGGTTCCGGGAGACTTTTAGCTGGGAAAAAGTTTCGGCAGATTTTGCCCGGCGGCTGAAGCAAAGCCAATAATCTCCCCGAACACGCCGCCGGCGTTATCGCAGAAACCTCAGTAAAAATCGCCAGTCTTCTTTTTTTACGATTCCCAGCGCCGTGGCCGCCAGGGCGTAAGCGGCCAGGTAGGCTGCTGATTTCCAAACCAGGGCAACCAGCAAGGTGCTCTGAATGACGCTGCTGAGCAGATATACCGGTATCGCTGTCAGGATGGCCGTGCCAAGCACCCGGCTATAAAAGCGGAACGGGAAGACGTCCCGGAATCCTACATTCAGAGCTTTCTTAATCCGGGTGAGGATGTAAATCCAACTGATCAGGTTTGCCAGCAGTGTGGCTGTTGGCGGGCCGGCAATGCCCATGATCATCACCAGGGGAATGCTTAATAAAATATTGCTCCCCAGGAGGAGAATCGCTGAGAAGGTAATCGTGCGCGTTTCATCGATTGCTTTGAGCAGCGAGGTGTAAGCCGCCACCCGGTGAAGCAGAATCAGGGTATAAATCCGAAACGGCAGGGCCGCAGCAATATAGGATTCCGAAAACAAAACAGCAATAAACTCCTCGGCAACCAGCAGCAACAGCACCGTTAGCGGCAAGACCAGCACGGAAACCTTGTGGATGGCCTGCCTCCAAAGCGCCAATAGCTGAGTTTTCTCTTGATTCAGAAAATGATTCACCAGGCTGGGCATCATCACCGACGCAACCGAATAGGCAATGGTAGGAATGATGGGAATCTCCCATGATCCCACCACGTAAACGGCATAAACGGTGACCGGTAAGAAAGCCGCCACAATGTATTTGTCGATCTGCCGGTTTAACCCCCACAGTATCTGGGCAAGGCCCACCGGAATGGAATAACGCAGTTGTTCGCCAACCATCCCTTTGGGCAGTTTTTCTGCCTGGCCCGGGAAATTTTTGAAGAATAAAAAGGCGGAGATGGCTAAGCGGATGCATCCGTATCCCAACAGGGCAAATACAATAATTCTCAGCGGCTGGTTGAGCAGCGCCGGAACGGTGAGCACTGAGAATTGGACCAGGCTGGAAATAATGTTCAGCCAGGCCGCCTGTTTGGCCCGGTCAATAGCGATGAGAATGTTGGGCATGGGCAGCGTGGGCAATTCCAGCACCACCAGCAGAATCAGGGGGAGCACCAAACCATGGGTCTCAAATCCCCAATAGGGCGAGATGAAGTTGAAGGCAAGCAGAAACAGCGACGCCCCCAGGGAAAGCCGGAACAGGGTTCTCCCGGTCATCAGGGCAAAATTCCTGCGCGAGGCCGGGGCCACCTTCTCAAAAAAATAAAAAATACTCTCCGGCAAGCCCAGGTGCGCTACGGTCATCACCGAGGTGTAAAGCATCAGCAGGAAGGTTAGCAGCCCGAATTCTTCCTTAGACAAAATGCGGGTCAGAACAACCATGGAACTCATTTGCACAATAACGGTGATGGTGCGGCTGAGAACGATGATTCCCGCTTTCCGGGGCAATTCAGAAGATGTCATATCACGTTTCTGCATTTTGAGGTCGCTAAAGTAAAAATATCGGCTCAACCGGACAAGTGCTTAAAATAGCGACCCCGGATTGTTTTATAAAGCAAATTTCACTTCTGCGGGCAGTTCAGCCAGGCAATCTCTCTCCACAGGCCTTGTTGTGATGCGGATTCTCGGGAGGAATCCCGGCCGGGTGGGCAAATGGGCCTTAACCGGAACACGGCCTGATCAAATAATGAAGATCAAATTATTGATTTTATTCACTGCATTTTACTCATGTCGATGTTTATTAAAGAACAGGATAATAATCAAGCCTCTGTAGAACAGGGAATTTTTTTGGGGAGTCATGTGTAAAGCGTTTTTTGGAGTGTCGGCGGGGTTCGACGGGGCGCACCGGATATTTTTTCTCGGTCTGGTGATTTGTATGCTTGTCAGCCCGAGTATCCGGGCGCAACGTCTTTATCACCGCCCGGGACTGTTAGCCTGGGAAGCCGATTTCCGGCAGACCGGGGAGACCCGCTTCTATTTGCCGGTTTTGCGTTGCAGTGATCTGCGCGCCCTGGCAACCTGCGGCTCTATTGCTTACCTGCTGATGCGTTCCGACCAGGAACTGGATGAAGAGTACGCCCTGGAAGGGGATGATTATCTTTTCCGGGCCCTGGGCCGAGTGGGGAAGGTGGGCCAATTGTATGATCAATCTTACAGCTTTTATGTGCTGGGCGGGATGGCGGCGGCCGCGCTTGGCTACAGTTGGATAAGCAGGAATTCTCAACCGGCAAAGGTGGTTCGGCAAATAGCTGAGGCCTTAGCGGTCAGCACCATAACCACCTCCATTTTGAAAGCAGCTGTCGGCCGTCATCGTCCTTATACCGGCGACGGCGCCTATGCTTTTGAACCCCTCCGTTTCCCGTTGAATTCTGATAGAATGTCCTTTCCTTCCGGGCATACAACCAGTATGTTTGCCATGGCGACTGTCTTGGCCGGGAACGTGAACTCGCCCTGGTTAAAGAGCGGCGCCTATTCCTTTGCCGCGTCGGTGGGATTAGAGCGGATGCTGCACCGCAAGCACTGGGCCTCCGATGTGATTGTCGGCGCTGTACTCGGCCGCCTGGTCGGCGCCTTGGTAGTGCGCAGAGCCCGGGATGATAAAGCACACCTGATCACTTTAATCCCTTCCATGACCGGCAAAATGTTTGGAATCGGGATACGTTTTTAAATCGAAAGAAAAGATTGTAAATGCGCGGACTCCTATTGTTCCGGATAAATCTTCCTGCTCTGTTCAGCCTGATCTTGCTTAGCAGCCTTTTCGCTGTGATTGACGCGCAATCCGAAGAAGCCGCCGACTCGTCGCGCGCCGGGCAGGTGCTCTGCATCAATGATCAGCTTGCGTATCGCTACCAAAAACCTGCCTGGACAACCTTCATCAAACATTTCCCCGGCGATTTGCGCCAGTATGGACAGATCACCTTTCGCCGCAGCAATTTGGTTAACATTGCCGTGATGACTGCGCTGACGGGAGTTCTGGTTGCCGTGGACCAGCCTGTTCTGGATGAAACCCAGCGCTTTGGCAAACGGTTGGGCTTGCCCGGCAATAACAAGATGAAACGCGCTTTTTATGTGCTGGGATTTCCCATCGAAGTGCCGCGGGACTGGGATACCGCCCTTTATTTTCTGGGCGACGGCTGGACGCATACCGGTGTGGCGCTGGGCTTTTTGGGATACGGTTTAGCGGCGAAGAGCAACCGGGCGCTGCAAACCGCCAGTCAAATTGCCGAGGGAATGGCTACCACGGGCTTTGCCACCCAGTTTATTAAGCACATCACCGGCCGGGAAAGCCCCTTTACCGCGACCGTTGCCGGGGGCAAGTGGAAGCCCTTTCCCAATCAGTTTGACTACCACAAACACGTTCCCCGTTACGATGCATTCCCCTCCGGGCACCTGGCCACCGCCATGATGACCGTGACGGTCATCGCCGAAAATTACCCGGAAAAAAAGTTTATCCGGCCGATTGGATACGGTTTAATGACTATTCTTTCCTTCGAGATGGTCAATAACGGCGTGCATTGGGTGAGCGACTATCCCCTGGCGCTGGCGCTGGGATACACCCTGGGAAAGATTGCCGTATCGCGGGGCCGGGAGAAAATTGAAACCGGCCAGCAGACTCGCCGCCGGAACAAAATTCAATTGGGATTCTATCCCTTACTCAACCGCGCCGGCGTCGGTATTATGATGCGCCTTTAAAAGCGGAAGTTTCCTTCTCGTTCCAGGCCCGGGCTTGTCAGCCGGTTCTAATCGACCCGGTTCGGTTTTGGAGCTGAAAGGGGAGCTTTCCGGGAAAGATGCGTTCCAAGCGGGAGCTTGGAACGAGAGGGCACGGGTGTGCAGGCCGGAGCTTTGAACGATGTGGGTGGGGCAGTTCTTCTCGTTCCA
>JAJRYW010000686.1 GCA_024275555.1 Calditrichota bacterium
ATCTTATC
This sequence comes from Calditrichota bacterium, assembly GCA_024275555.1. Classification (GTDB taxonomy): domain Bacteria; phylum Calditrichota; class Calditrichia; order RBG-13-44-9; family J075; genus JAJRYW01. Next base: position 9 of record JAJRYW010000686.1, read on the forward strand.
AACATGAATACCGGGACTAATCGCGTAACATCAGTGAAATAACATTAGTTGATCGGAACAATCGATTCCCTGAAAATCTCACCCCGGGTTTTTCTTGGTAATGGTTGAATTATGAATTCGGCCGATCTGCTTATTCTTTTGATCTTAAAATAATTTTCCGTGTTATTCAGCCTTATTCAGCGTCAAGATTTTTCCTCTCCGAATTCGCGCTATAATTGAAACCGCAATCCATCGTAGGCCAGGTGGATGCCGGGCGGCAGTTTGGCTTCGGTTTCCGCATGGGCGATGTTATGGGAAATGTGGGTAAAGTAGGTCGCCTCCGCCCCGATTTTCTGCGCTTCCCGAACGGCCTCTTCCACCGAAAAATGAGTGGGATGGGGTTTAAAGCGCAGCGCATCTAAAATCAGCACTTTTAAATTGCGCAGCAGTTGGTAGGATTGCTCCGGGATAAAGTTGACGTCGGTGCAATAGGCAAAATCGCCGATGCGGTATCCGAAGATGGGTAGTTTGCCGTGCATCAGCGGCACGGGAATAACCGGGACGCCTTTGATGGTAAAGGGGCGCTGATCGATGCGGTGCAGGGAAAGCCGGGGAATACCCGGCACATTGGGTACTCCCGTAAAGGCATAGGCAAACACGCGACGCAGGTTGATCAGGGTCTCCTCCCTTCCGTAAATGGGGATGGTGCACTTGTTGATAATGTTGAAGCTGCGCAAATCGTCCAGCCCCAGAATATGGTCGACATGATGATGGGTATAAATAACCGCATCCAAATAGGTGATATTATGGATCAGCATCTGCTGCCGGTAGTCGACGGAGGTGTCGATCAGCAACTGCACTCCGTCTATGTTGAGGTAGGCTGAAGTGCGCAAGCGCTGGTCGCGGGGATCATCCGAGGTGCACACCCGGCACTGGCACCCGGCCACCGGCACACCCATCGAGGTGCCGCTGCCCAGGATAATCACCTCCATATGTCATCCGGTTTCATAGTCTGATTCAATGGGTTTTTCCCGAAGCTTTTGTGTGTTTTATAAAAGAGCGAATTTAAGGGGCATCCGGGCCGATCACAAATTCTTTGACAAGTTAGAATTCCAATCGTTTCTTAAAACCGCTTATCCCGGTTCGCTGCGTTTCCCATTGGGTTTTCCCCTCTCGTTTAAAGCACCTGCCTGGAACGAGAGTAAAACCTAAATTGAGCTATTGGCCTTTGGCTGTTGGTCATTAGCTCTTATAATTTTAGTCGCCTGAGGCTACTTTGGTTTATCGCCTGTTAGGTGGATCGGTTTAAAGCAGCTAAGTGCTTTCGCACACTTCGCTGCGAAAGTAAGCTGTCTTCGACAGAGTAAATCGACAATCCCGGCCGGCCGGGAGTCGATTGAGACCCCGAAAGGGGCTATTTTATTTAAAAACAAATGGCTAAAGGCTAATAGCCAATAGCTAATCGCATTTTTAGGTAAAAGGAGTAATAAACAACTTTCACATTTTTTTGCGTTCCCGGCGGCTTTGCGGCGACCAAATCAAGACAATTCGGCTTAATTTAGTGAACATAATTGTGGCAGAAAAAAAAATCTTGACAAATTGAGTTTTATTGTTTAAAATTTGAGTGAACTATTGTATACTCTTGAAATAAACACAACAAAACCGTAAAAGAGAAAGGTGCACTCATGAAAGGGCTCACCAAACGTCAGGAAGATGTCCTGAAATTTATTGCCGGTTATGTGGCTGACCGGGGCTATCCGCCCAGTTACCAGGAGATTGCCGACGCCTTTGGCATCGCCTCCAAGCATGGGGTGGTTCGGCACCTGGAAGCGTTAATCCGCAAAGGCTACATCGAAAAGACCGGCACCACTGCACGGAGTATTCGCATCATCGACAAAAGCTACCAAGCCGACCCGGATGTGGTCAACCTGCCCCTGATCGGTAGCGTTGCCGCCGGTTTCCCTATCTTTGCCGAAGAGAACCGCGATGGATATGTAGCCGTTCCCAGAACGCTGATTCGCTCCGAAGGGCGCTATTTTTCCCTGCGGGTGCGGGGGGACAGTATGGTCAACGCCGGAATTATGGACGGCGACCTGGTTGTGGTGCAATCGACCGAGATAGCCGAACCCAGCCAAATTGTAGTGGCGCTGATCGGCGATGAAGTCACCGTCAAACGCCTGATTGTCCGCGGGAATCAAAAATATCTCAAAGCCGAGAACCCCGCTTACCCGGATATTCATCCCCAGAGCGAATGGCGGATTCAGGGCAAAGTGGTGGGATTGATCCGGGAAATGGTCAATTAACCCTCCTTGTGATGCCAGGCAGTCAGCAACGTCAACCCAAAGAAGTTAGGAGTACCCGGAATGGCTAAGCAATCTTTTTTAACCGGCGCCGGTAAACCGGTAAACCGGGAGGAGTTTTTCACCCTGCCCCGCATCGAATTCCTTTTGGATGAAATTAACGCCGTGCGCGACGGAGATTTATCTAAGCTGGTGACCAATAAGCGAGTGGCCCTGGGCGACCGGTTCAGCATGACCGCTCCGGACAACCGTATGATTGGCGACGGAATCCGCAAGGGCGACCTGGTGGTGGTGCAACGAAGCGGCCGTTTTCAGGAGGGCGATTTGGTGGCGGCTCAACTGGGGGAACGGCTCTTTATCCGCCGTTACTTCCGCGCCGCCTCGCGGATTCGCCTGGAATGCGCCAACCCCACCCCGCAATCGATGATCATCGATGCGAAAACCCCCGGGTTTACCATGCTGGGCAAAGTCGTTCAAATAATCCGGGAACTATAGAGCGGTGCAGAAGACGGCTATTACCCATTTTGCCCGGAGCGGGAAACTGCACCCGGCGCCTCCGTTCGATTTCCACAAAACCTTACGATATTTGCGGATTTTCTTGCCCGGTAAAGCGGAATACTTTTGCGGAGAGGATCACCTGGTAAAACCGCTTTACCTGGAGGGCCAGACCGTGCTTTTTCGGCTCAAATCCTGGGGCAGCATCGACCGGCCGCTGCTCTCCTACATCCTGGTCAGTGAAGAGCCGATTTCGGAGTCGTTGAAATACCGGGCCCTGGAGCGCATCAGCTTTTCGCTGGGCATTTATGACAACCTCAGCACCTTCTATCAAAAAGCGATCTCAGACCACCGCTTTTATCCCATCATTAAGCGGCTGTACGGATATCATCAAGTCAAATACTTCTCCCCGTTTGAAAACATTTGCCGGGCGATGCTCGGCCGGGAATCGCGTAGCAAAGGCTGGCGGCTTAAACATTTACTCATCCGCAGCTACGGATCGCTGATAGCCGTCAATGGGATTCGCTTCCACACCTTTCCATCCCCCTCGCAGTTAGCTTTCAGCAGCATCAACCAATTGACCGTTTTGCTGGGCGAGCGCTCGCTGGCGGAAACCCTGCTTTTATTGGCCCGGGCCTTCCAGGAGACCCGGGAAGATTTTTTGCGCGCCGCTCCGTATCCGGAGGCCTTTCATTGGCTGGTCAGCTTGCCCGGCGTAACCCCGGCAATTGCCAGCTCCGTTTTGCTGCACAGCTTAGGGCGCCTGGAAACGACCCCTGCGGCTGACAAACATTTACTCCATGCGCTTGCCCGCTGCTACCCGGATATGGAGCCCAACCATTTACCGATGATTATGGCCCGTTACGGACAGTGGCAGGGGTACTGGGCGCACTATCTCTCGCTGGCGGCTTAACGCTTTCCTATACAAAAGGAGCAGCTATGTCACATTCCATACCGTTCAATTTGATTTCGGCGCCGGCGAATAACCGGAAATGTCTTTGGGAAAGGAGAAAACGATGAAGGAGCGCTGCAAGTGGGTCCCGGAGGCGGAATACTATCGCGCCTATCATGACCGGGAGTGGGGTGCGCCGGTTTTTGAGGACCGGCTGCTTTTTGAATTCCTGATCCTGGAAGGCGCCCAGGCCGGATTGAGTTGGTCGACCATCCTCAAAAAAAGAGACCACTACCGCAAGGTGTTTGACCGGTTTGACGCTGAAAAAATCGCCGCATACGACCAGGAGAAAATCGAGGCGCTGTTGAACGATCCCGGCATTGTGCGCAACCGGCTCAAAGTGCAGTCGGCTGTCCAAAACGCCCGGAGTTACCTGGAAATTTGCCGCGAATACGGCGATTTCCATTCCTATATCTGGCAGTTTGTGGAGGGTCGCCCGGTCATCAACCGCTGGAAATCGCTGCAGGAGGTTCCGACTTCCACGCCGCAATCGGACGCCATGAGCAAAGATTTGAAGAAACGCGGTTTTAAGTTCGTCGGATCGACGATTTGCTATGCGTTTATGCAGGCGGTGGGAATGGTCAATGACCATACCGTCAACTGTTTCCGCTACGAGGAAATCAACCGAATCATCGAAAATATGCCCCCAAAATGAAAGGAGCGTCATGCAATTTCAGAGTCTTACCCCCAACCTGATGGTCGAGGACATGACCGCCAGCCTGCATTTTTACCGGGAATTGCTGGGATTCCAAATGCTGATGTCCGTGCCGGAGAACCCGCCCTTCCAGTGGGTGATGCTGCAAAAAGAGCAGGCTGCGCTGATGCTGCAGAGCCGGGAAAGCATCTCGGAAGAACTGCCGCAGTTCCGGAAGCTCCCCTGCGGCGCATCGCTTACCCTGTTCATCAAAATGGATGATGTCGGCGATCTCTATCAGTCCCTCAAAGAGCAGATTGCTTTGATAAGAGATTTGCAGGAGACCTTTTACGGCATGTGCGAATTTACCGTGGAAGACCCGAACGGATACATCCTGACCTTTGCCTCGGAGATTAAATGAGCCAAGATGTCCAAAAGTCTGCCATTTTAAAACACCTGCAAACCATTCCCGGCGTCGGGAAAATTATTGCGGCAGATTTGTGGGATTTGGGGATTCGCCAGGTGAGCGATTTGCAGGATAAAGACCCGGAAGAACTCTACCGGCAACTGTGTGAGCGCCAGGGCGTTTTAGTGGATCGCTGTATGTTGTATGTTTTCCGCTGTGCGGTTTATTTTGCCTCTACCCCCAATCCCGAACCGGAATTGTTGCAGTGGTGGAGTTGGAAAGATTCTGCTGGTTAAAGCCCGGTATGTGCTGATTTTATTTGACGCAGAAAAGCGCTGAACAAGCTGATTTACGCTGAAGATATTCCATTTTATTTATTCAGGGCATCCGAAAACACAATAATCACAACACCGTTTATTACCCTAAGGCATTGCGGTCAAATAGGCATCGCTTTCTTGTACAAGATGTTATATCCGCACTGATCCCCCTCGTTCCAAGCTCCTGCTTGGAAGGCGCTTTTCACTCTAAGTTCCGCTTACCTTGCCAATCCGAAAGCAAGCCGACCAAAGGCCGGCAAGAGCAAATCAGAGTTTTTTTTAAAAAAAACCGTTCCAGGCGGGAGCCTGGAATGAGAGGATATAAACCATTCCGATATTTATCTGCGTAAATCATATTTTTCAGCGTTCTTCAGCGTCAAAAACTACTCCACCCATATTAAGCGCCAAAGCCTATTTCTTAACACTCCAATCCACACCCCCATCCGGGCGATCTTTAATCTCGATCCCCGCCTCGTTGAGCCGGTCGCGGATCAGGTCGGCCAACTTCCAGTTTTTCTCTTTGCGGAGTTCTGCCCGCACATCCAGGTTGATCCGGATTAGTTTTTCCACCAACTCGCCGCTGAGCGAACTGTCCTCGTCGGCCAGCTCTTCCGGTAAAATTCCCAGCACCTGGTTGCCCAATTGTTGGAAAAGCTGCTCGACCTCCTCCAGAAACGGTTTGTGCGGCGCGGAGTTGTCGGCCAAATACTGATTGGTTGCCTTGCTGAGATCGAACAACACCGCAATGGCCCGGGCGGTGTTGAAATCATCATTCATCGCTACTTCAAAACGGGATTTGTATTCCCCGACTTCAAACGGGGCGGTAGAGTTGTTCTGATCTTCGGCCGCGGCCAGGGCCGACTGAAGATTCTTCAAGGTGGAGAGGAGCCGGTTCAGGCCCTGTTCGGCGGCCCGGATGGCCTCATCGGAAATATCCAGCGGGCTGCGATAGTGGCTGCTGAGAATGAAAAAGCGCAGCGCATACGGCGAATATTTTTTGAGCGCATCCTTGATGTTGAGAACATTGCCCAGCGACTTGCTCATCTTCTCACCGTTCATGGTGACCATATTATTGTGCATCCAGTAGCGGGCAAAGGGCTTCCCCGTGGCGGCTTCGCTCTGGGCAATTTCGCATTCGTGGTGGGGAAAAATGTTGTCCAGTCCCCCGCCGTGGATATCGAAGGTCTCGCCCAGGTATTTCATCGACATGGCCGAGCATTCCACGTGCCAGCCGGGGTAGCCGACGCTCCAGGGGCTGGGCCATTTCATCAGGTGCTCCGGCTCGGCCTTTTTCCAAAGCGCAAAGTCGTAGGGGTGGCGCTTATCCGGATGAACTTCCAGGCGCGCCCCGGCTTCCAGTTCCTCTAACTTGCGCCCGCTCAGTTTTCCGTACTGGGAAAATTTGTGCACATCAAAATAGACCGATCCGTTGGCTTCGTAAGCAAATCCCTTTTCGATCAACACTTTAATCAGCTCAATTTGCTCGATGATGTGCCCGGTGGCATGGGGAGAAATATCCGGGCGAATCACCCCCAGGGCGTCCATGTCATCAAAATAACTCCAGGTGTAGGCCTGGGCCACTTCCATGGGGTCCAGTTGCTCCTCGCGGGCCTTCTTGCTGATTTTATCCTCGCCGGCGTCGGCGTCATCGGTGAGGTGCCCCACGTCGGTAATATTTTGCACGTAGCGCACCCGGTAACCGAGATAACGGAAGTAGCGCACAATCACATCAAAACTGATGTAGCTCTTGGCGTGGCCGATATGGGCGTGACTGTAGACCGTGGGTCCGCAGACGTACATGTGCACCCGGCCGGGGGTCAGCGGTTCGAAGGTTTCTTTTCGGCGGGTCAGCGTATTATAAATTTTTAGCGACATTCATCATTCCTCGGCTTTGAGTTTGTAAACGCGAAATTTACCTCCATGCTCCTGAGATTTGCAACCCGTTTTTCAGACGTGTGGGTCGGGTTCTTGTTTCAACGGCAGCGATCCTCCATTGCTTTCGACAATTCCGGCGAAACTGCAAAGAAGGTTAGCACATCTTCCCGGCGGCATTTTAGTCATAGTCAGTTAAAAAACAAACGCTTACTTGCCTTTTCTTTGTTTCCGGCCGGTTTGGTACGGATTTGGATAGACTCCGGTGCAGTTCCAATAAAAAGGAGAAGTAAATGAATTGCTGCTGTCAACGTATTCTGATCCGCATAGTGACGGCCATACTTGCTGCGGCGGCGCTATCGGCCTGCCGGGAGATTATCGCACCGGAGCAATTACACCCGTTGCACGTCTGGGAAATCGAAGTAGCCGGCGAATTTGAACTGAGCCGCTTAGAAGTGGAAGTTCACCTGCTGGACGCCCGCACCGGCCGCCTGCTGGGGTGCAGCGGGGCCTCCCAGGGTATGGCCCCGGTGGACTCCAATTACATTCGCTACTACATTGACGCCGATTTTGTCACCCCGGGAAATCGACGCCTGTTCATCGAGGACATCGAATACCGGGATATCGAAGTGTGGGTGATTGAAGACGACTCCGAGCCATGTCCCGGTCCTTTCGTTCCCGGCGTGGATGATGTCATCGGCGTCAGCCGCCCTGTTCCGGGGGATATCTTCTGGGACAGCCCGGTGCTGCGCTTTGGCCGGGTGCGTCGCCTGGTCATCGGAATTTGATGCTCTCTTTCCCGAGGGCGCCATTCTTTCTACGAATCGTCCTGGTAGAGGAACATGTAGGCGAGGAGCGCGATCAGGGCGCCGATGGAGAGGAAAAGGCCCGCTTTCAGGGCCAGGAGATAGGCGGGGTCGCTGCCGGGAATAATCTGCGGGGTAATTCCGCTTAAGACGGGCCACTCCGGTGCGCCGGCCTTTTCATAAAAGATTTTTGCCAGAGATTGAATCCGCCATACGGCTGAGTGGGTGATCATCTCTCCGGCGGTAAGAATTCCGGCGATGATAATCAGTAGCCGGCCGGCTTTGTTCCACGCGCCGGCCAGGGCGGAAAGGCGCAAGGCGGACATCACCGCTATAAAGGTAAAGGGCAGGATGATAAAGCGGGAAGAAATCCGTTCGGCATTTGCCAGGGGGAAGGGCAGTTTGGAAATCAGGATAAAAATATCTCCGAAAGCCAGCAGGGTGAAGACAATCAGCGGGTAATCAAAGTTGGAAAAGCGCAGGGATTCCGGCAGCGGCGTCTTGCCGAATCGCAGCCGGACTCCCAGGTAGAACAGCGCCGCGGCAGCGCTGAGGCCGATAAACATATCATACTCCCACCACCCCGAGGCCCCAAACTGCCCCCCTACATGGGCGACGTCCGCCGATCTGATCATGGTCAGGCTTTTTAGAAAATCCAGCACGGTGGGGTAGCCGGAGCGGAAAAAATGCTGTTTATCCCAAAATACGTAGGCGGCCGGAAGGAAACGGAACAACCCCAACCCCGCCGCAATTGAGACGGCCAGGAGGACCGGCTTCCATTTGGCCCGGTTGAAGATGAGATAGATGGCCAGGAACATGAAGCACCATACCAGGATATGCAAACTGCCCTGCAGAAGCATGAACCACATCAGCAGGCCCAGCAAAACAGCGTGGCGTGCTGAGGATTGCCGCGCATCGATGCGGATAAGCAGGTAGACGAGGCCCGGCAGAAGCAGGCAGGAGACCCACATCAGATGACCGACGCCCAGGTGGGCGGTCAGGTAGCCGTTAAAGTTGACCAGCAAAAACAAGCCGGCAAAGGCGGCCGGGGTCATTGCTTCCCGCCGGGCCATCAGCAACAGAAATGCGAACCCCACACTGTAGATGAACAGAATGTGCAGGACGATAAACTCGGTAGGCGTAAAGAATTTCAGCAGCAGGATGTGGGGGGAAAGGATGGTTTCCGGCAAGGCCATAAATTGTGAGACGCCGTGAGCAGAAAAATTAACAAAGTAGGGCCATTGATGTTCCAGGAGGGCCTGCTTGAGGATGGAAAGATAAGCAAGCTCTTTCGGCCAGTCAAAGCCCTGCCAGGCGGCCGGGGCGGCGTGGAGGAACCACAGCCAGTGCAGCAGACCGGCAAGATAGAGGAGCGCCGCAAAAATAATCCGGAGGCTCTGCCCCTGTTCCGCCCGGAAGAGCGGCGCGCTAAAAAAATTATGCCGGGTGGGTAGGAAGTTTCGGAAGCGTTTCATTGGGTCAGTTTAAAGGTTGTTGGTATGTGAGCTGCAAGTTTAAAATTTGACGCTGAGAAACGCCGAATGAGACAGAAAAATGCTCAAAACTGTTTTAAGTGAATACGGCCGATCCGGTGAATTCAAATTCCAAGAACCTCTCAATTAGAAAAAACAAGAGAGGACGCCTGAGGGTAATTTTGACGCCGCCGAGTGTTTCAGGTATAAAAAAAATCTCGTTACTATTCAGCGAGTGAAGAGTGTAGGGATTTCGGATTGCATCGACTGTGTCGATGCATGCATTGACACAGTCAATGCAATCCAAATGCTCCCATTATGGCAGCGACTTCTAACCGGATATAAAAATTTTACCATTTTTTTCTTTCGATTCTTTGGTGTGTTCAGTGGGCTGAATAGTTACAAATTCTCAGCGGAAATCTGCCGGGCATTAGCGTTATTCCGGGTCAAATCAGTGCAAATTCCGATTTGCTTCCAGACTTCTTTGTCGTCACACCGCTTTGACGACCACTACGGTCAGGTCGTCGTGCTGGGCCAGGCCGTCGGAAAATTGATTGACTTCGGAAATAAGCTCATCGCGGATTCGATTGGCCGGTTTCCCGGCGACATTCTTGAGATGCTCGATCAGACGCTGCTCTCCGAATTCCTGACCTGCCGCATTTTGCGCTTCGGTAATCCCATCTGTTATAAACAGAAAAACATCCCCGGTTTGATAGGTAAGCAGATTTTCGTCTAATTCGGCGGCAAACTTGGGCGAGTCGGTCAATCCTAACCCGATTCCCCCGGGGGTGCAGACCGACACCTCGTCCCGCTCTGCCTGGTAATGAAAAAGCGGTAAGTGGCCGGCGCGGGCAAATTTTATTTGCCGGTCGGCGGTTTGAAAATAAGCGCCCATCACGGTGATGAAGGAAGATTTTTCCATGTCATTAATCAGCAGTTGGTTGGCGCGCACCAGCAGTTCGGCGGGACTGAGGCCGAAATCATGCAGCGAGCGCATAATGCCCTGGATTTTCGACATGTAGAGCGCAGCCGAGGTGCCCTTCCCGCTCACATCGCCGATGATGACCGTGATCTTCTCGGGCGGGCCGTTGAGGTAGTCAAAATAATCGCCGCCGACTTCCTGGGCGGGAATGGAGACGCCGGCAATATCCAGCCCGCTGATCCGGGGCGTGCTTTGAGGCAAAG
>JAJRYW010000036.1 GCA_024275555.1 Calditrichota bacterium
ATAATCGGGACTCTACTACACGAAAAAAGTGGATTCCCGCTAAAGACATGCCCCAACGGGGTAAACTGGGAATGACAAAATCAAAACAGAACTTAACAGCCCTGCCCGAAATCGGGAGGAAACCGGCCTCCCTCCCCGATTTCGGGGAGGGCCGGGGTGGGGAAATTTCATGGGAAACTCGTTCATCATATTTAAACAATTTCATTTTCATACGAATTCACGGGTCTATAATCAAGAAAACGTCGGGCGCCTATTGCGGAGATTCGGCCGTAACTACGGCCGCTGGTTTTTAAAATAAATTGCACCGCTTCCGCCTTATACCCCGGATTCTGAGGCTTACCCGTTGGCCAGGAAAATGTAGCGCAGCACAAACAGGATTGAGAAAAGGGTAATGATGAACGGCGCCTCCCGGAATTTTCCCTGCACGGTTTTCAGCAGGGTGTAGGAGATAAATCCGAAAGCGATTCCTTCGGTGATGCTGAAAGTCAGCGGCATGATCATCATAGTCAGGAAGGCCGGGATGGCTTCGCTGAAATCCGACCAGCGGATATGGGCCACGTTTTTCATCATATACGCGCCGATGATGATCAGGGCCGGGGCGATGATGGGATAAAGCCGCCCCCCTTCGGCTGTTTCGATTCCGCCGCCAATCATTTTCAGCACCGGCGAAAACCATAATGCGGCAAAGAAAAGCGCACCGGTAACCAGGCTGGCCAGGCCGGTGCGCGCTCCGGCGGTTACCCCGGAAGAACTTTCGATATAGCTGGTGACGGTGGTCGTGCCCAACATTGTTCCCGTCACGGTGCCGATAGCGTCTGCCAGCAGCGCCTGCCGGGCGCGGGGCAGCGAACCGTCCTCCCGAATGAGATCGGCTTCCTGGGCAACGCCCACCAGGGTGCCCACCGTATCAAACAAATCCAGAAAGAAGAAAATGAAAATGACCGAGACCATGCCGGCCTCCAGGGCGCCGATGATATCCAGCTTAAACAGGGTGGGGCTTAACGAGGGGGTACTGTCGAGCACGCCGTGATATTCCACCATTCCGGCAGTCAGGGCTGCGCCAAGGGAGGCCAGAATGCCGATCAGAATGGCCGCACGGACCTTCAGTGTGATTAAAATGGCTGTCACGAGCAACCCGAACAGGGAGAGCAGCACCGGCGGAGAGTGGAGCTTGCCCAATGCGACCAGCGTACCGGGATTGTCGACCACCAGGCCGCTCCACTGCATTCCCACCATGGTGATCAGCAGACCAATCCCGACCGCGATAGCGCTTTTCAGCGAGGCCGGCAGGGCGTTGACTAACTTTTCCCGGAATCCGAAGAAGGCCAGCAGAATAAACAGGGCGCCGGAGATAAAGATGGCTCCCAGGGCCTGTTGCCAGGTATACCCCATGGTGAGCACCACCGCGTAAGTGAAGAAAAAATTATGCCCCATCCCCGGCGCCAGGGCGATGGGATAGTTGGCCAGCAGGCCCATCAGGATGGTGGCCAGGCCGCTGGCCAGGCAGGTGGCCGTGAAAACAGAACCGAAATCCATGCCCGCCGCCGACAGCACGACCGGCTGCACAAAAATGATGTAGGCCATGGTGACAAAGGTCGTCAGCCCCCCGATTACCTCGCGGCGAATGGTGGTCTGATGCGCTTTCAGTTGAAAAAATCGCTCTATCATCTCGATCCGCTCTCCTGCTTAAGAACCCCGAACCATTTTTTGACAATGGCAAAGTGTACCGTATTTTCGCCAAAAAAACAAACCCTCTCCCATCCGGTAATTCACCGGTTTGCTGCGTGAGCGTGGTCATCAAAAAGACCTGCGCCTGCGGAACAGAGAATGTTTGGGCGCCTGTTGATTGCTGCTGATCTTCTTTCTTATTGAGACGTGAATTAGTTTCCGAAAAAATGAAATGTATTTGTGTAGTTGCCTTCAAGCAATAGTAATGTCCCCCCTTAATCCCTCCCGGCTGGCCGGGAGGGAAACCGGCCTCCCTCCCCGATTTCGGGGAGGGCTGGGGTGGGGAAATTTCATGGGAAATTCGTTCATCACATTCAAACAATTTCATTCTCATACTAATTCACGGGTCTATAAACCAGGGAAAGATGTTTTGTTAAGAAAGTGGCACTTCGGTTGCATAAACTAAACTTTGCCAATATATCAGGAGGTGTACAGTGAGCTATAGATGGCTTTATGGGGTGTTGGTTCTGCTGATATCCTTACCGGGCTGGGGGCAATCGTCTTCAGCAGTAGCGACATTCAGCAGCATTGTGGGTGACGTGGCCGTGCTCCGCGCCGACGGCAAGCAAATAACCGCCACCTTGCGCACCCAGCTCTATCTCAATGACCGGGTGGAAGTGCGCCGGAACAGCAAAGCGGTGGTGCTGTTCTATTCCGGCAAAGAAGTGCAGGCGCCCGGCTCAAAATCGCTGCGGATTAACTCGGAAGACGGAAGCAAATCGGTGCTGACCAGTATTTCCAAAATGCTGCAACAGGCCATCTGGGGGAAAGAAAAAAGCCGCCAGGTTGCCGGGGCCACTCGCTATATCGACCCGCAGAACCACAGCCAAATCTACATCCGCTACCCGGTGGAAACGAAAGTAAAATCGCCCCGCCCGGCAATCTCCTGGGTTGATCCGCAATTCCAAGCGGGGCAGGAGTACCAGGTCGCCATCGAAAGCAGTGTAAGCGGCTATAAGTATCAGTTTAGCGTGTTCGGGGATACCATGACTGATTTTCCGGCGGACGCCCCTTCGTTAACAAGTAACGATTTCTATATTGTACAGGTCTCGACCCGGCCGGGGCGCACTTCTATTCCGGGTCATTTCTCGATAATTCATCCCGATGAACTCGGTTTTCTGGATACCGATATGGCCTCGTTGCGCCAACTGTGCGACGGCGATACTCTCTCCCCCCGCTATGACTTGTTGTGCGCGGCGCTTTACTGGGACTACGGGTTGATGCAGGATGCCGAAAAAGCCATGTTGCGCTATATAAGTAAAAAGCCGGATACACCTTACCTGCACTGGATGCTTTCCAATTTGTACCGGGCCATGGGGCGCAACCAGGCCAGCACCCGTCACAAAAAGATTGGCGACCAACTGGCCGGCCTTGAATGATCTGATGGCTATCA
>JAJRYW010000687.1 GCA_024275555.1 Calditrichota bacterium
ATCTTTACTCGATCATGAACTTCATCGACCCGGAGATTTTGGCCCCGCTCTGGGAGTTTTCTATGAATCACTGCTACTTTGACCGCAATGCCCCCGACCGGATCACCGGCTATTTTAACCTGGAGGAACTGGGCCGGCGCATCGCCCCCTGGTATTTGCGCCGCACCTACCCGGAAATCGCGGAACAGCTGGTCGACGCGCCGCCGACGATCTATCCGGTGCGCCTGGGCGCCGGGCAGGCGGCTTTATACAACCAGCGCGTGGAGGCGCTCTGGGCCATTGCTGCCAGGAAACGCAAAACCGTTTTTGACGGGCGTCGCACCCGCCAACTGCTGGAGCAATTGCAGAAAACGGTTATTTCCGCCCGCCTGGTTGACCCGCAAAAAAACGGGGCGGCCAAATTAACCGCCCTGCGGGATTTACTTTTAGAGCAGATCGACTTGGCCAATCAAGCCGGTCATGTGCTGGTTATCTCGCAGCAGCCGGAAGCGCTGCAATTGGCCGTAAAAAGCCTGGAGCTTTTCAGCGGCCCCAAGATAGCGGTTGCCGCCGGCCAGGCCGCCGATTTGGAGGCCCGGCTTAAGCAGGGCGGCGCCTCCGAAGGGTCTCCCGGCATCTTTTTTGTGGAAGATGCGGCGCTGCCGCTGGCAGAAAAGATCCGGGCGGGTGCAATTATTCATCTCGATTGCCCCGCAACGGCGGCCGACCGGGCGCGTCGCCGGGAGCGCCTGGAACACACGGTTGCCGCTTCCGCGCCGCCTCAACAGTTTTTCCTGGTCGCCGCCGCGACTCACGAGGAACGCTGGCTTACCGGCGAAACCCTGGAATTTCCGGAAACGGAGGCCGATTTGAACAGCCTGGCGCCGGGAAGTGAACTGCCCTGGCCGAAGGCGGTTGCCGAAGCGTTTTGGGGAGCCGTGATGCAGCAGTTTCTGCCGCTGAGCCCCGGCCGGATTCCTCCGGAAGCGATACCGGCAGGCCTGCAGCAAACCCGCTTGTTCAGCGAAGCGGAACTGGCCGGGGAAGCCGAGCAGCAGCGCTACGCTTTCCGGGAAAAGAGCGAAACGGAGCAGACGCCGCTCTTGCAGAAAGCCATTCCCAAACAAGAGTTGGAAAACACCCTGAACAACGGGCTGCAATTTTTAAGCGGGCTGATCAAGATGAGCACCGGCCGGGAAATCCTCCCGGCCAGCGAAAGCATCCGGTTTGATCCCGAGACCGGCGAAGTCATCCTCAAATTTAAGTTGCCCGAAAAATGATAGGCGCGACGGAATCCTGATAGTGGGAGAAAAGCGGGCCAGGGGCTGTCTTTGTGAATAAAAATTTCCTTTTCGGGGCGAAGATGCCTATATTTTCCACCTTTCAGGGCAGGAGAGGGACGTACGATAAAGGCTATGAATCCGGAAGAAAAAATAAAACCGCGTCAGGAGTTGGCCGGGATTTGCCGGGAACAGCGTTCCCGGGGAAAACGAATTGTGTTTACCAACGGATGTTTCGATATTCTTCACCGCGGCCATGCCGATTATCTCTACCAGGCCCGCCAAAAAGGAGACCTGCTGCTGGTCGGTCTGAACAGCGATGATTCGGTGCAGCGCCTGAAAGGGCCGGGACGTCCGTTTACACCCGGGCAAGACCGGGCTTATTTGTTAGCATCTTTGCAGTTTGTAGACTATGTTTGCCTGTTTGAAGAAGATACTCCCCTGGAGCTCATCCGGGCGTTGCAGCCGGACGTGCTGATTAAAGGCGGAGATTACCAAACCGATCAAATTGTCGGTCGGGAAATTGTGGAAGCGCGCGGCGGCGTGGTGGAAACCATCCCCCTGGTGCAGGGACGCTCAACCACCAATGTCATCGCTAAAATTGCCGAACTGGCCCGGCAGGGCCTCTTATAATTACGGTTGAGGAGACACAACGGAATGAATATAGCCAAATGGTTTTGGGGCATGCTGATGCTGGCTGTGCTGGCGGCGTCTTGCCAAAGACAGCAGGTAAAGACTATCCCGCCCACAGATGATCCGAAAGAAGTTACTTTGAAAAAAATCGAGTCGCTGGTCGACCTGGCCGATATCCAGGCCCAGGCGGATGTGCTGGAAAGCGATCAGACCTACCTGATGGTGTTTCAATTGCTCGATAGCCTGCGTTCCGTTTATCCGGGCGATTCCAGCCTGTCGCTGCTTCAGGATTCGCTTCAGCAGCGCTATGAGCAAATTGTTGCCCCCGAGGAAACGGAAGAAGACTCGCTCTCGGCAGAATTGGTTCTGGAAGAGCTGGGTTTGATTTACCAGGACGTCAGCGATTCGGCCCTGGCCATCAGCCGGGATTCCCTGCTCGCTGTTCCGCGGGATTCGATTCCGGTGGTGATGAACCGCAATGTGAAACGCGCGATCAAGTACTTTACCGAGGGGCGGGGGAGGCGTGTCTTTGCCCGGTGGCTGCAGCGAGCCGAGCGGTGGGATGACCTGATACTGCCTATTTTACGCGAAGAAGGCGCCCCGGAAGACCTCTTCTACCTGGCTATGATTGAAAGCGGCTTGAATCCCAAAGCCCACTCCTACGCCCGGGCGCTGGGGATGTGGCAGTTTATCTACGCCACCGGAAAAGCCTACGGCTTGCAGCGCAGTTGGTGGTTTGATGACCGCCGCGATCCGGTAAAAGCAACCCGCGCCGCCGCCCGGCACCTGCTGGACCTCTATGACCGCTTCGGCGACTGGTACCTGGGGATTGCCGGCTACAACTTCAACCCCCGTAAAATTGAAAAACGGATGGCCCGCTACAACGTCTCCGAATTTTGGGATTTACCCCGGCTTCCCCGCCAGACCCGAAACTATGTACCCACTTTTTTAGCGGCCCTGACGATTGCTAAAAATCCCGCCAAGTACGGATTCGAGGTAACCCCGGAAGAAGCGGTTAAATTTGACACGGTGACGGTCAAGGAGTGCGTGGATTTGAATGTGGTGGCGGAGTGTGTGGGCAGCACCTTTGCGGAAATCAAGGAATTGAATCCGGCCCTGTTGAGATTTTGCACCCCGCCGGACCAGGATCGCTGGCTGTTGAACCTGCCGCACGGCACCCGCGAGACCTTCCTGAAAAATTACGCCAAAACGCCCCCGGAGCGCAAAGTGAGCTGGGTGCGGCATCGTATCCGCAGCGGAGAGACGCTTTCCACTATTGCCCGGAAGTACCGGGTAAGCGTCTCGGAGATCAAACGGTTTAATCGCATCCGCGGCACCATGATCCGGGCCGGGCATAACCTGGTGATTCCGGTACCGCAGAATAAAAAATATTACCAGAATTACCTGGCCGCCCAGCGGCGCACCCGCAGCTACCGGAAGCCCAAACCGGTCGCCAATGTGCCCGGGCGAGAGAAGCATGTGTACATCGTCAAAAAAGGGGACTCCCTTTGGGAAGTTGCCGCCCGTTTTGGGGTGACGTTGACGCAACTGCGCAAGTGGAACGGTTTGGGGTATTCGCGGATTATCCGGCCGGGACAAACCCTGAATATCTGGCTGCCGCCCGGCCAAAAAAAGGCTTCGGCGCAACCGGCCTCTTCGCTGGCCCGGCAAGTTTCGCCAATTCCGGCGCCTGGAGTGCAATCCCGGGGGAACGAAGGTCGCTTGCTTTGGCACACCGTGCGCCCCGGCGATACTTTGTGGGACATCGCCCAATCTTACAACGTCAGCATCCGGGACATCAAGCGCTGGAATGGTATGCGCAGCAACACCATTCGCCCCGGCGATCAACTGAAGATTTTTACGGAGTAAAACAACGCTGCAACGGCCTTGATGCCGGGCGGAACATTGCCGCAGCCGCCGGCAACCGGGAACCAAAATATGCTTTTGGTCGTCAGGAAATTGTTCATAGACAAGGTGATATTTGTTGGTTATTGCGGAGGCTAATATCATGAATGCGACTGAAGGGATAAAGTTTTACTCCTCATCCGAAGAAAAGCTGAACATCATCTCTCATGCTTTCGGCCTCCTTCTAAGTCTTCTGGCTTTGCCGCTCTTAGTTCGGAGGGCCGCTTTTGGGGGAGACGCCTGGTCTGTTGTCAGCTTTACTATTTTCGGCGCCAGTTTAATTGTATTGTACGCAGCTTCTACTTTTTACCACGGCGCTAAGAACGCAACGTCGAAAAACCGGTTGAGAATTTTTGACCACGCCTCTATTTATGCACTCATTGCCGGAACCTACACCCCTTTTGCACTGGTTACCCTGCACGGCCAAACCGGCTGGATTATTTTTGGCCTTTCCTGGGGATTGGCTCTCACCGGAATAATTTTAAAACTTTTCTTTGTCGGGAAATATAATTTTATTTCAACACTGATGTATGTGCTGATGGGATGGCTGATTGTTTTTGCGATCAAACCCTTGTTGAATAATTTAGATATAAAAGGTTTTCTGTGGCTTTTAGCCGGGGGAATCTCATATACCATTGGCGCGATTATATACGGAATAAAAAAAATAAAATTCAATCATTTTGTCTTCCATCTGCTTGTTCTAATCGGCAGTTTCTGTCATTTTATCTCTGTGTTTTATTATGTTTTGCCGGCTGAATGATCAGCATCTGTTTGGGAAGGTGCATAAGCCGATTTAATCACCTCTGTACACCACTTTTTACGAGAAGTTGTCTTAAGCTGATTTCCGGTTTGATACCGGGCGCGTTTATTCAATGATTTATTGTTATCGCAAAAAGTAACCTTCAGCCTACGAAATACACAAAATAATCGAAAGCGAAAAAGGCAAATTAGCTGGATCATCTTCAATAACTCATGTTACGCAATTATGTCACAGAGCCGCAGAGATCACAGGGGATATTTAAAAGTGTTGAAAAACTTTATCCTCTCGTTCCATGCTTTCGCCTGGAACGGGTTTTTTAAAAAAAAGCTCTGCTTTGGAATTGCCGCTCTTTGGTTGGCTTGCTTTAGTTTTGGCAATGTAAGCGGAGCTTAGTGTGAAAAGTGCGTTCCAAGCGGGAGCTTGGAACGAGGGGGCAGACCGCATTTCGGTCTGCCTGAATTATGAAGCATGTCGCAAGCTAAAGCTTGCGGCTACCCGATCAGGTAGGCGCCCCGATAAAACGGGATGTAAACACAGGCTTTTCCCGAAGGGATGCCTTTGGCAAGACTGCGCATAGCGGTGTTTCGCAATTCCGGCCGAACGGAATGCGGCTACCGGCTTACATGCTTTTTAGTGGCCCGGTTAATTTTTCAAAGATCATAATCCCGGTGTTAATAAGAACTTACACCAGATTATAAAACCGTTTCAACGGTTTCTAAAAGATGCCTAAAGGTGCAATTTGACAGGCGTCCTAATTGGTTTCTTTATAGACCCGTGAATTAGTATGAGAATGAAATTGTTTGAATGTGATGAACGAATTTCCCATGAAATTTCCCCACCCCAGCCCTCCCCGAAATCGGGGAGGGAGGCCGGTTTCCCCCCGATTTCGGGCTTCGTCGTGAGC
>JAJRYW010000688.1 GCA_024275555.1 Calditrichota bacterium
GATATTGATCAACTAAGGCAGAAAAATTTTAGTTTTATTCTATCATATCCGTGTTTATCCGTGCAAATCAGTGGCTATAAAAAAGTGCACGATAGCAAGATTCTACTTTCAGATTTTAGACGTTGAGAGGGGAAATAATCGTTTGGCAACCCTCTGCCATTATTTGACATCCCCCCTGTCCCCCCTTCAAAGGGGAGAAACTGAGAGATTCCCCCTTTGAAGGGGGGACAGGGCTGTTAAGTTCTGTTTTGATTTTGTTATTCCCAGTTTACCCCGTTGGGGCATGTCTTTAGCCCCAACCACAACGTGGCTCCGTTGGAGCGGGGCAGGCTGGGAATCCACTTTTTTCGTGTAGTAGAGTCCCGATTATAGACGCGTGAATAAATTCGAGAAGACCGCCGGTTCTCCGGAATGCGGCTACCGTACCAATCTATATTCGCGAATTAATTCACGCCTCCATAAAACATTCCCCGGCGCGCCGGGACAGGCAGGGAATGACATGGGTCGTGAAAACAGTGAGTTTTTGCAATCAATGAACATAGAACTTAACAGCCCTGCCCTTTGAAGGGGGGATAAAGGGGGATGTAAAAGGCTAAATAAGTCTCAGATTCTAAACTCACATCCTAAAGTCTGAAAGTAGAACTAATAGGTTCCGCAATTCGCTCTTGGTTTCTAACCTGATTAATTCATAAATTACTCACGCAAAGCCGCTAAAACGCAAAGAAACAACATATTAGAAAAAAGTCTAAAAAAAATTTAGTTCTTGAATCTCTGTTCCAATATATTTCTGAACTTCGCTTTTTTCAATACTTTGCGGCTTTTTCCAACGGAACCGCTTCGCGGGCGTCTTGGCGTGATGAATTATTCAGGCTAAATAGTGTAGCAGGACAGTTAAATTTGTAGGTCACATGTCAATCCCATGGCTGGTATTTTGGAATGCATCAACTGCCTGTCCCGTTGGGGGCGTTGATGCTGCATCGACGCAGTCGATGCATTCCCCAAATTGGCTCGGTCAAACACCTGTCGGCACAACGTGCTCCCGCTCCGATTGTTCCAGGTTCTACCTGAGTGGTTACATCCAGTCAAAAAGAACCTGAAAAGCTTGACAATGTTAAATTTCAAAAGATTTCGACAGGATCAACAGGATATACATGATATTTCAAAAGGATGATCAACAAATCTTTAAATAATAATCCTGCTTAATCCTGTAAATCCTGTCAAAAAATTTAATCTAACATTGCCAAGATAGTTACAACCGGCCTTAAGCTGGCTTTGTTGGCCCGCTAAATCTCTTCGCTCAATTCCAGAAAGCGTTTATAGGGAATAGCGGTCCAGCTTTCCGCCTGGATGGCCCCATTTGCCATGCCAATCATAGAAACTTTGGCAGCGGTTTCGGCGTCCGGGGCTTCGTAAATATCCAGAAAATCGTAGGGCCCTAACAGCGCGTAATGGGCAATGAATTTCACTTCCGGGCACTTTTGTTTTACCTGCTCCAGCCAGGCGCGGCCCAACTGTTCCCGGTCCTTTACCTGCCGCCCCACATCCGGAGAAAGTTTGGTCATCAAGACAAAGGTTTGCATGATTACCTCCTTTATTTGGTGGGTGATGTTTTTTGATCGAATCTCGAACCGGGAGAGATAAAATAACGCACCGCATCTTTCCCCCATAGACTTGTACTGAATGTACCTGAGCCCCGGAGATAATTCAACCGAAAAAGTAGAGGGGCCATGCAGAGCGTCTCTACCACTATACGTAACATTTCTGCAAAATTGTACACAGTACACGACGAAAAATACAAGCCAAATAATTTTGCCTACGAGACATTCGAAATTCACGAAAAAATTTTGAAACAAAGTAAACTTTCGTGCATTTTCGTGTGTTTCGTAGGCTGGAAAAAGTTTTGTCGTGTAGTGTAAAAAATGTATTTTATTTCAGAAAATGAATCTTTCTGTCGGGAAGCGGCGTTACATAATTTGAAAGCATAATACGAACTCTCAAATACCTCCTCCTCTCAACCGATGGAAGCCCCGCAACCGCCTGGTTGCGGGGCTTCCTATTTTTAGTCAGGAGAAGATAAATCGCCCCAAATCAGGTGGGTGCGATATAAAAATTGCACTTTGCCTTTTTGCCGGTGTTTCTCAAACAGGTTCTGCAAAGCTGCCATCATCGGCTGGTAATTGTGCTGCCCCGGTAAAGGCGCGTAGGAGGAAGAGAGCAAGCGCCCCTTCAATCCCTCAAAATCAAATTCCTGGATATTGGGAAAGGTGTTGTGGTGGAAACGGTCGCTTCCGAAGAAAGCCCGGTAATCCTGGTCGCCAAGTTGAGCATGGTTGACTTGCTGATAATCCGTAGCGAAGGTATTCAGCAGTTGCTCGTAGCCGGCCAGGAATTCGGTTTCTTCGGTTAAACGGGTGTTCCAGATCAGGCCGACCGGGCCGGTGTTTTTCAAAATGCGCAGACATTCGCGGCGGAACTTGACCGGGTTAAACCAATGGAACGCCTGGGCCGCAGCAACCGCATCCAGGCAATGGTCGTCAAGACCGGTCTCCTCAGCGGAGCCGTCGATGCTGTGGAAGCGGCTAAATTCGGACAGGAATTGTTTTGCGGCCCGGCGCATCTCCCGGTTGGGCTCTACGCCGTACACCGTAACTCCCTGCGCCAACAAATACCGGGCAAAAATCCCGGTGCCGGCGCCAATATCCCCCACCACCGAGCGGCTGGCCAGCGAAAAAGCGTCCACTAAAAAACGGATCAGCTCCACCGGATAGCCGGGGCGATACTTAATGTAATTCTCGACCCGGTCTGAGAAACGGTTGCGGGGATCTTTGCCGATCAATCATCATCCTCTATAACCAGCTGGAAGTCAATCTCATTACGCTCGCGATTAATGTTGGCGACGCGCACCCGAACCGGGTCTCCCAGCCGCAACACCCGTCCGGAATCTTTACCGGTCAGCGAATAAGTTTTTTCGTTGAAGATGTAGAAATCATCCTCCAGCATCTCCATACGCACCAGGCCTTCGATCAGGTAGGGCATGGTTTCTACAAACAGGCCAAAGGAGGTTACCCCGGAAATAATGCCCTGAAAGACCTGGTCCTGATGTTTCTCCAGCCACTCCACCTGTTTGATCTTGACGCTCTCGCGCTCGGCGCTCATCGCCGACCGTCCCTGCTGAGAGGCAATCTCGCAGACCTTCTGGAGCCGCTTCATGAGCGACTGAAGCTCCGCTCCCTGAACCGGCTTCTGATACAGTTTGAGCAGGCGATGCACCTCTAAATCCGGGTAACGGCGAATCGGCGAGGTAAAATGGGTGTAAAGCTGGAAGGCTAACCCGAAGTGCCCGGCGTTGTTGAGCGAATAAACGGCTTTCATCATCGTGCGCATAGCCACTTCCTTCACCAGGGGCTCATCGCGCTTCCCTTCTACCTGGGTTAACAGTTGCTGAAAATCCATCGGGGTAAAGTTGCGCTTCAGATTTACCTGGTAGCCCAGGGCCTTCATAAAATCGGTAAACTTCTGGAGTTTTTCCCGGTCGGGTTTCTCATGCACCCGGTAGATAAAAGGCAGGGTGCGTTTACCTTTGCTGATTTGATGCACATGCATGGTAACCGTCTGGTTGGCCATCAGCATAAATTCTTCGATCATCTTATGCGTATCCAGCGGCTCCACCGGGATGATGTCGATCGGGAAACCCCGTTCATCCAATTTGAATTTCACCTCGGGCGTGTTAAAATCAATACTGCCGTTTTGAAAGCGCCGTTTCCGCAACCGCTGGCTGAGGGCGTGCATTTCCCGCAGAACCGGGGCAAATTTATCCCTGCTGCCGGGGTCGTCGATGATTTCCTGCGCTTCCAGGTAGGTAAAGCGCCGCTTGCTGTTGATCACCGACGGTTGGATATGGTGTTTGATCACATTTCCCCGGGCGTCCATTTCCATCTGGCAGGTGTAGGTTAAACGATCCACATGCGGTTGCAGGCTACAGAGATTATTGGAGAGGTGCTCCGGCAGCATGGGAATCACCCGGTCTACCAGGTAGACGCTGGTGGCGCGGCGGAGCGCTTCTTTATCAATGGCGCTGCCGGGTTTGACGAAGTGACTGACATCGGCAATATGCACTCCCAGGAGGTAGTTTCCATTGGGCAGCTTTTCCAGCGACACCGCGTCGTCAAAATCCTTGGCGTCCGGCGGATCGATAGTAAAAATTTGCTGATCGCGCAAATCGAGACGATCCTTGAGCGTTTCCGGGGTAATCTCTAATTTTAGCTGAGCGGCTTCTTGCTCAACTTTCTTTGGGAAAGAGAGGGGCAAGCCAAAACTAATCGCCACAGAGGAAACATCCACCCCCGGCTCGTCCGGGTAGCCCAGAATCTCTATAATGCTGCCTTCCGGATTCAGTTGGGAGGAATCCCATTTCTCCATCCGCACCACCACTTTTTGGCCGTTTTTGGCTTTTTTGCTCTTTTCCTCCGGGATAAAAAAATCGCGGTATACTTTGGGGTTGTCGGGCACAACAAACCCATAGTATTCGCTTTTATGATAGGTGCCGACAAAGGTGTGGTTGGCCCGCGAGATGATGCGCAGCACCTGCCCTTCCTTATTGCGCCCCCGGGAAACCCCGAAGAGCTGCACCTCCACCAAATCGCCGTCCAGGGCGGTGTTGAGATTGCCGGCGGAAATAAAGACGTCCTCGCCGGTGCGCTCATCGGTTACAAAGGCAAAACCTTTACGGGTCATTTGAATCTCGCCCTGGAAACGCTGCAAGGAGACGGAACTGGTCAGCTTGCCGCCTTTGAGGCGCATAATTTTACCCTCGCGGAGCAACTGCTCCACGGCTTCCCGGAAAAGATGATAATCGCTTTTCGATACCTGCAGCGAACGGGAAATTTCTTTGCGTTTGTAGGATTTCCCCTTTTTCTTTTTCAGAAACTCCTGCACTTTGCTGACATAGGGATTGGTTTTGTTAGAACGTTTTTTCTTTTGCATGTTAAACTTTTTCCTGTTCTTGTTTCAATTTGATTTACTGAACTTGCCCTCTTCGGGCGATCACAAAACGGTGTATTCGATTTAAATCCGCTTTGATCTCAGTTTGATAATTATGCTGACGGAGCATCTCTGCCACATCTTCAGCCTGATTATAGCCGGTTTCCAGGTACACCCGGCCTTCGGATGCAAGCAAATTGTCGATTCTGCCCGTAAAACGGCGGTAAAAATCTAGCCCATCCCCGCCGCCGTAGAGAGCCATCCGGGGCTCATATCTTGCCACCTCCGGTTCCAGGTGTGCCCAGTCCTGTTCGGAGACGTAGGGAGGATTGCTCACCACCACCTGAAAATCCGCAGGAAGAGTGGCTTGGTCTTCAAAAATATCCTGTTCGATAAATTCTACTTCAGCTTCCAGCGCCCGGGCATTTTTGCGCGCAATAGCCAGCGCTTCGGCGCTCTTATCCACCGCCCATACCCGGCTTTCCGGCAACAGTTTAGCCAGGGAGACAGCAATACAACCGCTGCCAGTACCAACATCCAGAATTTTTACCGGGCCCGCACCGCGAAAATCCTCCAGGATAAAATCCACTAATAATTCGGTTTCGGGACGGGGGATCAGCACGGCCGGCGAAACCCGGAATGGGACACCCATGAACTCGGTTTCCTGCAATATATACTGCACGGGTTCGTGCTCGGCACGACGTTTCACAAAACCTCGGTAGCTCTCCCGTTCTTCGGTGGTCAGAATCCGCTCGAATTGCAGGTACAAATCCACCCGGCGGCAATCCAGCACCCGGGCTAACAACAACTCGGCGCTTAAACGGGCATCAGGCAATTTTTGGGAAGTAAAAAAATTGGTGGTCCAGGTAAGGATGCGTTGAACTGTCCAAACATCATTCATTGCTGGTCAGCGCTTGACTTTCATTCAATCGTTCCGCTTGTTCGGCAATCCGGAGGGCGTCGATAATCATATCCAGATCACCCTGCATAATTTCTTCCAGACGATAGAGGGTTAAATTAATCCGGTGATCGGTTACCCGTCCCTGGGGGTAATTGTAAGTACGGATTTTTTCACTGCGATCCCCGCTGCGGATCATCCCCCTACGTTGGCTGGAAAGCTGTTCCTGCTGCTTGCGCAACTCCAGGTCGTAGAGCCGGGCCTTTAGCACCTTCATCGCTTTGGCTTTATTTTTCAACTGTGATTTTTCATCCTGGCAGGAGACGGTCAGGCCGGTGGGCAAGTGCACGATGCGCACGGCAGAGTCGGTGGTGTTCACATGCTGCCCGCCGTGGCCGGAGGCCCGGAATACATCGATTCGCAAATCGTTGGGGTCGATGCGCACCTCGACATCCTCCGCTTCCGGAAGCACCGCCACCGAGGCCGCGGACGTGTGAATACGCCCCTGCGACTCGGTCTCGGGAACCCGCTGCACCCGGTGCACCCCGGATTCGTACTTCAGCCGTCCGTAGGCGCCTTTCCCTTTGATAGAAAAGATGATTTCCTTATAACCGCCTTTCTCCGCCCCGCTCAAACTCAGCAATTCCACTTTCCAGCGGTTGCGTTCGCAGTATTTCAGGTACATTTTGTAGAGATCCCCGGCAAAAATACCCGCCTCATCGCCGCCGGAGCCGGCCCGGATTTCCACGATAGTGTTTTTGTTGTCATTGGGATCCGGGGGTACCAGTAAGCGTTGAATTTCCTTTTCGATTTGCTCCTGTTTTTGTTCCAGATCGCTCAGCTCTTCCAGGGCCAATTCCTTTAAATCTTCATCCGTGGCTTCCTGAAGAATAGTGCGCGACTCCTTCAGGTGCTCCAAGACCTTTTCGTATTCGCGAATCTTTTTAACGATTTCTTCCAACTCCGAGAACTCCCGGGCCAGTTGAGTATATCTTTCGCGATCGGACACCACCCCGGGGTCCGCCATTTGCTGGGAGAGTTGCTCGAATCTTTTTTCGATATCTTTTAATTTTTCTAACATAGATTTTGCTGTTTTATTAGTGAATATGTACTACTGCGTCCCCCTACCTTACATTTTTTTAAGAGCCGCGGATTTGCACCGATCAACACGCCTGCCCCGTCGGGAGATTTTTAAGGAGTTGTGCACAAATGATCTTCATCAAATTTGATTTAAGGCTAATTCTACCTTATGACTTTGGAAGAAATCCGTGAAAATCTGTGTTATTGAGACGTGAATTAGTTTCCGAAAAAATGAAATGTATTTGTGTAGTTACCTTCAAGCAATAGTAATGTCCCCCCTTAATCCCCCCGAAATCGGGGGGAAACCGGCCTCCCTCCCCGATTTCGGGGAGGGCTGGGGTGGGGAAATTTCA